>NZ_JBMLRC010000498.1:0-17084 GCF_049241225.1 Emticicia sp. | reverse complement strand
ATAATCTGGAACATCAAGAAAAATAAGGATTCGCTTAAATAATTTTGCTGTTTCGGGTTCTGTCAGCAGGTATTCTCCAAATAAATACTTATAAAATAAATCAGTTAATTTAAAGATGTCCCAGTCTTCAAATTCATTATCTTTAAAATGCTTACCAATAAAACCATTAAATTGGTGTTTGAAATTTTCTTTTACAACACCGTTATGAACAAGTATGTGCTTGATGGGAAGTTTCTCAAAATTTGGTAATCCTTTATGAATATAAGGAGCATCTATTGATTCGTATAAAGACTCCCGAATCCCATCTTTTTTTGTGAATGTAGTCTGGTTTACATCCCTATCAGCATAACCTTTGACTTCAAAATACCATCTGTATTTTACCCCGTTTTCCGCTTTCCCAACTGCCACTACATCTTTCCCATATTGCGATTGTCCCTTAGACGCTTTTGGATTTGCAACTACTTGAAAATCCATCACTTCTAAAAGTATCGTAAAGATTTTGTCTAATTCGCCATCTTCTTTTAGGCTCTCTAAATATTCTCTAACAAAAATTTTTTCAACCATGATTCTAATAGTTGTTTATCTGATAAGTTATGTGAAAAGAAAGCACCTATTTCAATATTCTCTCTATCTGGATTGATAAACGTCCATGCCGGTATTAATGCCGAACTCTGAAAGTGTTGCATTTGCTGTATCGGGTTGTCTTTATTCATTCTCCATCCTCCTCCTTTCATAACTAACACTGTTTCACCACCTAAAACGCCAATAATTGTATCATTCTTAATCCCATCTTGTAAAGTTTTACTCCATTTTTTATAAAATAGCTCTTGAAATTGTTTGAAATATTTGTGATGGGTGTTTGCGGGTGAGAACTCCTTAATTTCCTTCTTTTTTTGGCGATAAATAAAGAAACTTTCTTCGTTTTTTCTGAATGCCTCTATAAATACTTCTTTTTCATTACTTTCTATTAACTCTTCTTCGAACAATGCTAAAATGCCATCTTCTTTGTTAAATTTGTCGAAAATAACCCCAAAGATTAACTTTTGAACCTCTGTATTTGGGTGATATAAAAGTGTTATGACTGTACGAAGTGCCTCTTTAAAACTACCTGTGTGCATCATTGAAATAGATAGTATTAGTATCTGTAATTCTTCAACAGATAATCCATTTAACTTTTCTCCAAACGTAGTATTAGGGTGTTCTTCTTGAAGAACCTTCATTACTTGCCATCCCAAATGTCGTATCTTGCCTTCAACATCTGACAAGCACCTGATTAAAAAATCAAGTGTATCATCAAGTGATTTTCTGACATGATTTTTGATTGAGTAATCTAAAATTTGTTCTTTTATATACCCAGTTTTCTCCACAAAAATTCTTAGAAATTCAAAAAAGAGCTTTGAGTTAGTTATTTTATAATTCAATATTCCATCAAATACGTTGTAATTGTGATTTACCTTTTCATATAGTTTTGGGGAGTGTGCAGGGTTGTCTAAAAAAATAGTTAATGATTCGATAATTAGTTCTTGTGATACATTTGTATAATTTAGTTGATGTAAAACTGACGCTGAAAGGTTCTCATTTTTTGAATTAAGGAAGTCTTTTAACCTTGAATAGCATTGATTGGTATGGTAATCATTATCCTTCTTTTCTATCAAATTTGAATAGAAAAAGATTAATTCTAATTGATTTTTCTCATTTTTGATTGATGCTTCTGCAAATGAGGTTAGTTGATTAAATTCTGTTTCATTATTAAAAGTGATTTGAGAAATAGCATTGATAATCAGGTACTGTTTATTTTCATCTTCATAAAATGGGGTTAGTTTATCAAGGCTTGTAATACCATTTTCTCGGCAAATTCCGACCAATATTAATCGATAGATATTTTCATAAGGTTCAATTTGTCCTCCGAAGTATGTTTCAATGAAAGCAATGGCATTTTGCGTAAAGTTTTTAGCATAACTTAATACTTGATTGTAGTATTCAAGCTTTAAATCAAAACTTTTTGTTAGAATGACATATATCTGTTTTTCATTAAATTGGAATCTATCAATTAATTCTAATAAGCCTACAAGTAAAAGTTTTTCTGGAGAATGTGCTTCTGTTGGATTAAGCTTCTCAGTTTGAATTTCATTACAATCAATTTTGAACTTGATTATTATATAGGGTATAAAATGTTTCCCAATAAATTGAGTCTTGGTATACCAGTTTTCTTTCTCAAAACTAAAAAAGCCATAGCAATACCTAAAAAAATCAATACATGACTTGTAATTTTTAATCTTAATTTCACTTAACTCAGAAAGTTTTAAGTAAAGATTTTCCAAAAGTATTTCAGTTGGATTTACATCATAATAAGTAATATTCCCTTGTCTATATACCTCTTTTACATCAAAATCTGCTGGACTTTTAAGTATTTCATTAGATAGTTGGAAGTTTTTGTTTGCCAGAATAAGTTTTACAAGCTCATTTTTTTTCATTTCCATAACACTTATTTCTAGGTTTATCTCTTAAAAATGTTTTTTCGATGCCACCTTATGTTCTCAATATCTGGCTGTGATTTATCTCCAAATGGCAGCAATATCTTTCGGCTTTTGAGTTTTGATAAACTATATGGATTTTCTACATTTTCTATAATAACAGGTGAGACCATAATTTTTAGGTCATCATCTAAACTTAGAAGACCTTTATCAAAAGCAGTATGTAAATTTGGGCATAGTGCCAGCCCATTTGTTACTTTATCGTCTCTTGAAATACTAAAAGGGACGATGTGAGCTGCTTCTATTAAATCTTGTCCAAAATCAGTTATAATTTTCATACCTGACATACAGCAGGTTGATGAATACACCAATCGTATCAATTTCGGGAAATAGCCACTTCTAACAAAACTACTTTCTTCATCAATTACCTCATATTTTATTGATTCTCGCTCATTTAGCATGTAGCTTGTCAAATCATTTATATATCCCTTTCCTAATCTTTTGGCCTCAATGAACTGTTTTTTTGTGGAATAGAAGTATTGGTCTAAAATTGTATTTTGAGCTGTATATCTAAATTCTTCATTTTGAAGAAAATTATAAAAAGTATCATCGAATGAGGCAAACGCCACAACTTCTTTCAACGTATTTATACTTTTTATGTAGTTCGTAATAACAAATCCATCATTTGTATGGAGTTTCCATAACGGTCTGTTATCAATCAATTCGTTTTGTAGGTAGTAAAATGGCTGAGTAAAATCTTGATTGTGAAGTGTATTCACTAATAATTCCCAATTTTCTTTAAAATGAGCGACGAAAACACTATCAATGTAAAACTTATTTTCTTCAAAGTATTTTTTCTCAATTAGCTCTATTACGGTTAAAATGAGAATAAGTTTGTGTGGAGCATTTCCGTGTTTGGAACTCCCCTGTCTAATTGACTTTAGCTTTTTTATAAATCGACTTGCCTCAATCATTTTGAGTTGCCTTCCACCAATACCAAAAGGCATCGGGGTTTGTTTTTTTGAGTTTGTTTAATTTTGTATTGTTTGGTTGTGTTATTACCAAATCTTTTAAATTTATCTGTTTGTCAAACTTTTCAATGCTATTTTGATTGTTTTGTGCAATCATTCGGCTCAAATAAGCAATTTTTCCTGTACTTTGTAGAGCCTTTTCAAAAGTAAATATTTCAGAAATAATATACTGTTTGAGTTGATTAATCCCGCTCAGTAGGTCTTCAAATCTACAATTTCCGTCTTGTCCACGTAGTGCCATACATAGCACGGTCTGGTACATATCTTCCAGAACATCATTAGGCACAATGTCGAGTTGGCGGTATTTTGCTTCAATCTCAGCCAATTTTGTAAAAGTATTTCTGATGATTTCAATGTCAGAAACCTCCTCAACCAAATTGCTTATATCAAATAACTGCTTTATGATTTCCATGCTTTTGCTATCGTTGCTCTTAAAGTATGGAATGCCTGTTGTATTGGGTGCAAAAGCAGTCATTTTATCGCCCAAAATATCTTCAAATGAAGGAGTATTTATCGCCAATGGCTCTCCGTTAATCTCAATAAATGGTGATTTTAATGGCGTTTCGATTACTTTTTGATAGGGATTATCTTCAAAAAGTATATCAAGCATTATATAATCCTCCTTTCTATTCGTTAAATAAATTGGCTCATAGTAAAACTTATAATGACCTTTCTGTATGCTCGAATTCGTTATTCTGTTTTGTCCTTCCAATCTTGTAAAGCCTTGCGGAATCACTATTTCGTCTAAAGTTTCATTTAGATTTTGAGGAATTTCTTCAATTATAATATCAATATCAATCGACAGCCTTTTGGGTTTTTCTTGTTGCATTAGCATCAAGGCTGTACCACCCTTAAAAATAAAATTAAGTTTACTTTTCTTCAATCCTTCCAAAAGAACCAATGCTCTGATAGTCTTTTCGATTAATGATGTATCAGATTTGGGGAATGTCTTCGCCGTTTTACTAATCCAATCTAACGAAAGCGTTGTATTTTTATCAATCATTTCTATTTCTCAATATATTCCTGTGCAATTACCGATTGTATCTTTTGCTCGATAAACTCACGTTTTTTTCTTCTTCCTGCATATCTCAGCAAGGTATTTTTATTGATGATATATCTGGTATTTGCTTCATGAATAATTCGTGAACGCTCACTCTGAAATGTTTGATAGAGCTTATCATCGGTCAGAATATCAACCAATACTTTTTCGATTGTAACGGTTTCAATACCATCAATCACTTGTGTTGGAGCTTCTGAAACCAATGGGACAATCACGATAGCTTCATCTAAAGCCGAAATATAAAAATCAATTTCCTTATCAGTGGGAGTTAGAAACACATTACTATATTTATCTCTCAAAACATCAAAGACTGCTTCTATTCCAATCCTTTCAACTTCCACCATTATCATAAACTTTCCGACTTGATGCCTTGTAAATTCATTAAGGATTGAAGTTCGCCAGACACAAATATTTAGATATGGTTTAGCTTCTTTGATTGTTGTAAAGATTTCCTTAGTTGTATCGTTAAGGTCTGGTGCATAAACTATTCTATTCTTACGAATACTATATGTTTTATAGCCTGTTCGTTCAAGAAAGCCATCTTTTACTAATTTATATCTGAGATAACTTACTTTACTGTTATTAATTTTAAACCTTTCCTTCAAAAATTTATCAATATCAGCCATCGCCACCTCTGTTCGAGTGGTAAATAAAGCAGCTAAATCTTGGTTATGTATTTGATATTGGGACATTATCTTGGCTAATTTCTATAAGATTAGATACAAATATAATAATTAAAAATTTGGCTACAAATAAATTTTAGTGCCGATAATTCAAAGTGAGTGTAAAAGATATTTTTTGGGAATAATTATGCAGAAAATACAATGGAGATAAAGATAAATTTATTAACTTCGCATCAAAGTTGTAGGAATACAGAATAGCCTTGTACGTGTATGCGTTAAGGCTTTTTTATTTCTGCAATGATTCTCTTCAAGTCCTCATTTTCATTGACATAATGCTGTAATTGCCCTTTCAGATACGCCACCTGAGAAAGCAAGGCATCAACTGTGCGGTCTTCTTCATTCCACGGAGCCGCTTCATTAAGGTTTTTAGCTTGATTGGCATAACCACGACAAGTTGACGAACAATACTTGGCTGTCGAGCGATTGGCGAAATAAACAGTTCCGCAATACAAACACGTTTTTTCAAAAACTTTAGCGTTATATTTGAAAGTACTTCTATCGAGTGTAGGCATAGTGTATATATAGATATGTTTAAGTAGTACAAATATAAAACAAATAATTCAGAATTAAAACGAAATAATACCGATATAATTCTGTAAAATTCAGTGAAATAAAATGAGTCAGATTTAAATAAAATCAAGTAATACAACATACAAAAAGAAATATCAAACTCTCAGAACTCTGAATATTTACTTTTTTTTTAGTAACTCACTAATAATCAATTACTTACTTATTCCATTTCGAATCATAATTCGCTTCACTTGTTCGGCATGAAATCGGCAAAAATTTCGAGTTTCTATACAGTTTTCGTTCAAATGACGACTTAAACCCAAATATGTCACCTTTTCTCCCCTATTCTTCAATTCATAGATTTGCAAACGAATATGGAGTAATGCTATCTTCCATTGTTCATTATTCAGAGTATTTTCTTTGATTGATTTAATTGATTGTGTACGGGAATAATCGGTTAGATTTTGCGGAGAACCAAGTTTAAAACCGTGTTGTTTCTTAGCTTTTAGTGCATCTTTCGTTCTGCGACTGATAATCTCCCGTTCGTGTTGAGCAATCGTTGCAAAAATTCCAATCGTTAGGGTGTTGGCATCGGGAATATCCGCACACACAAAATCTACGCCGCTATCTCGAAGGGTAAAAATAAATGATACATTTCTACTAAGTCGGTCAAGCTTGGCAACCAGTAACGTACATTTACTATTTCTCGCAAACTTAATTGCCTCTTCGAGTTGCTCACGCTGATTTTTTTTTCCAGACTCTATTTCTAAAAATTCTTTAACTATCAAATCTCCCTCTTTCAAAAAACTATTGGCTGTTTGTTTTTGGGCATCTAACCCTAAACCACTTACACCTTGCTTTTTTGTACTAACTCTATAATAGGCAACGTACTTCATTTTTGCATTTTTTATAAAAACAAAGAAAAATAAAATTTTTCACAAATAATAAATGGTCGTTTAATATTTGTGAAAAAATAAAATCCACCAACTTTCAACTCAAACACTAATCATAAGATGAATTAACAATTGTAATTTTTGATAATTTAGCTATTGTTTAGAAAAGTCCAGTCTTACAATCTCAAAATTAACTTTTGAAGAGATACGTAAAAATCCGTAGTGATTAAAGTATTTTTACGCTATTGAAATATAAAAAATTTGATGTTATTTGCATTTGATTCATAACCACGCTAAAATATAAATGAGATTTCGTCTGACCCTAAAACCACTATCCAATTCACAGGCTCTACTTTTCAACTACCAACATCCATTTATGGCTTGGATTTATGGCCGTCTGAAAGATGCCGATGATGCCTATGCTACTTTTCTTCATAGCAGAGGCTATAAAGCAGAAGATTCTCGGAAGACCTTTAAGCATTTTACCTTTTCAGGTTTTCAAATACCACAATTGGCAAAGCCCATTAAGAAAGGTGATACTTCTATGCTCTTGAGCAGTGAAGCAATTTGTGTGGTTGTGTCTTTTTTTATTGATAAAGCGGCCGAAGACTTTATCATGGGTTTGTTTCAGAATCAGACCGTGAGTATTTATGATGCTCGGTACAAAGCAGATTTTATTATCGAACGCATCGAGTCGCTACCGAATGAAGTATTTGATAATAGACCTGTATTGCTACGAACTATTTCGCCAATGGTAATTGCCGAAAAACGTAAAGATGGAATGGATGAGTATCTGAGTCCGACAGACCCACGATTTGCAAAATATTTTGCTCTGAATTTATTTGAAAAATATAATTCGGTCTATGAGAATGATTTGAAACTCGATGCAGAAACGGCCTCCCATCTGATTCGCTGGTCGTTGGTCGATGAAAGTAGATTAAAAAGTAGGCTTATAAGTATCAAACAAAACAAAGCAGATGGAACAAAAGTACGAGCATTTACCAATTTTGTTTTTGAAGTATCGGCACCGCCACAAATATTAGAAGTTGGTTTTTTAGGTGGGTTTGGTAAATTTTGCTCACATGGTATGGGCTGCTGTGAGGTGGTAGAATAGCTTATGGTTTTACTTTTGTCCAATCAACGTCTTTAAAAACCGTATTCATAATAAAGTCAGTTTTTGCTTTGGCGGCTTCGTTGGCTGTATTAAACGTACGATTCAAAGGATGATTTTCACCACTATTGCGTTTTTTTGAAGATTTATTTATTAAAGTTGCCATTATTTATATAATTATTTTAAATCAATTTTACGGCTTTTTTACAGAAATAGCAAAACCATCATAAGATTTATTTTTTGTAAATGGTTCAAATCCATTTTTTTGTGTGTAGCCCTCGATTAAGAAACGAGATTGAAAGTTGGAAAGTTCATGGTTGATTGCAATTTGATACAGTCGAGTTCGTGAAGGTGTACTACCAGAAAAGACAACTTTTGCCTTTGGATAACGCTCTAAAAATACAGAAATAGTGCGTAAGACGGTCGATAATATTGTTCTCATATCACCATTATCACTGACATTATAGACATCTAACTCTTGGTTTTCGGTTATATCGGCTAAGGTTAACGAATATATTCCTGAATGATGAGTTTGATGAAAAATAATAGTTTTTTTAATGATTCGCTCTCCGATACTGACAAAATCAAAGCGGTGGGCTTTGTCAAGAATGGTAAATTCGTAAAAGGGTTCGGTCATGGATTAGAAATTTACACCGTAAAATAAATATATCTGATGATGCGATTAGTTTTATTCAAGAATACAATATTGTTTCAATTTCTTTTCAGATATTCGTGCAAGTTAAAAAGTTTAATCAAAAATACCATATTTGATAAATTAATTATTTTATATTAACTTGAGTAAAAATCTTTGATATATGCTTACAGAACTCATACAATTCACCAATTCTTTAGACCCAGAGTTAAAGACCATTGGCATGACACCCAAGGAGGGTTTACATATCATGCTAAAACTCGAAGAAGTAGATAATACACTTTCTATTTCTACTGACTTTCGCTATGAAATCTATTCCAAGAAAGATAAGGAAATTTCTTCATCAAAAAAGCATTTTGCATCATTGGCTCAGCTTGCTTGGATGGTAAATACCAATAAATGTTTTGATTTGCCTTCAAAAGGCATTCACTCTTGCTCACCTTATTGTTTAGCTTTCAAGCGTGAGTCTATCAAAGGTGGAGCTAAATATAATGATGCAAAAGTAAAAATTTATGATAGAATAGGTGCCTATTTCGATAAAGCGATTGAACTCTTAGCAGAAGATTCAGAAAAAGAATTAGCAAAGGTTTTCAAGTTCGCATTGAATAGTGAAGAAAAAGTACACTCTTTTCTTGACCAAATCGAGGAGTACCCAACAATGAAAGATGCTGAGTATATTGTATTTTATTTAGATTTGCCTATTGAAAAATATAAAAAACCTAATGATAAATATTTAGGCGGGAAATTATTCAATACCGAGGAATACAACGTTGTAGGTAATGATGGACAAACTTATGGTACAAGTAATTTTTTTAATGGTTTTAATTTAAAAAAGCCATACTTAATGCACCAATCGGCAACATTTGATATTACTGGTAGAATTTCTGCCAATGATGCGAAAGCGTTATTTGAGTTTGAAAGTATTGCTGGGCGTAGAATTTTGCCAAACCCATTGCCTATTTTTGTATATGAAGATGAACGAAAAGCCTCAATTACACTTTTCAAAGAAGATGCTTTAGAAGGAGGAAATAAAAAAGGGTACAGGGAAATCATTGAAGAGTTACAAAAAAGATTAAATGAAGATAATAAAGAACTGGGCAATTATTACCTGCTTTTTTATCAAGGAGGAGAAATCAAAGACTTTGATTTTGTAAGTAAGTTTGAGTACGAATTAAAAGACAAAAACAACGAAAATTGGCAGATAAAAGACTTATTTGGTGGAAAATATAGATATTCACTTGAAAATGTCTTTGAGTTTGAACGATTGGTTTTGCCCTTGATATTCAATAATGCGTTGATTGTTCGGACAAAAGCCAGCACCATGCTCTTCAAATATTTCGATGATATTGATGCTCAATATTGTAAAACGGCCAATACATATCTTTTGGTAATGACTTACCGAAAGATATTCTATGATTTTATTTACAAATCGAACAGAACTGGACTTACACAAAGAGTATTTGAAGATATTTTATTGACCTCAATTTTAGATGATATTAGGTTGGATAAGTTTGAAAATAACCATCACTCAGAAGACTTAAATATTCGACAAAAATTAAATATACTTTTTAGTTTACACCAAAATTTTCAACCATTTAAACAAGACGCACGATTTATGGCAAATCAAATTATTGAACTTCGTCAAAATATTGATGAATTAGCTGATGGAACAGGAAATATAACTTCGGATACACAATTTGCATTCGCAGCGGGACAAGTTATTTATTATATCTTAGCAAAGAGCAAGTCTGACGATAAATCATATTCTCGATTAGAACCATTTTTACAATTAACGGACTCAGAACGTCTAAAACAAAGCATTTTAAAAATCTTCAATACATATAAACATGAACGTTTTTCTCCAAGATTTAATAATCCATTTGCTCAGGTAATGTCCTATACCACAGACGGAAATTTAAAAGATTTCATGCCATTGATATTGTCAGGATATTTCTCAAATAATCAGTTGTACGGCAAAAAGGATGAGGATAAATCCACATCAGAAGAAATATAATTTATAAACACATCTAAAATAACACAATAATATGTCATCATTCAACAACAGAGTTTTCGGGTGCGTAGTCATCAAATCTATTAATTCAAACTATAATGCAGACTTTACACATCAGCCACGTACCCTACCCGATGGAACGGTTTATGCGACTGATAAAGCATTGAAATATTCCGTAAGAAATTATCTTAGAAACGCATTTTCTGACGAAAATATATTTTATTTCAAGACCCTTTCAGAAGAAATGCAACCCCGTACGTTAGATGAAACCTACGAGTCTATTTTTACTAAATATGAAGATATTAAAGGAAAAGATGCAGAAAGTAAGCTAAGAAAATCTGTACTTAAAAATCTATTGACTTGCCTTGATGTTAGGTTATTTGGTGGTACTTATGCAGGAAAAACCAATCTTTCTATTCACGGACCAGTGCAGATAACTCATGGAATAGACCGTTATGGTTTAGGACAAATTTACTCTGAACAAATTATGTCGCCGTTTCGTAATCCTGGTAAAAATAATGAAGATTCAACCATGACTACGCTCGGCACTCAGTCTAAACTGAGCGAAGGACATTATGTACATGGTTTTTCGGTAAATCCTCATACAATTGCTGACCACGTGGCTCTTTCGGAAGGAACACCATTGCAAACAAGCGATATTGAAAAACTCAAAGCAGGGCTTTCTCGTGGCGTTACGTTTTATGATTCGGCGGCAAAATCGGGTTCAGAAAATGAATTAATGCTGTGGGTACAGTTAAAAAATGGCTCAATGGCTGTGTTACCATCGTTTGTTGAATTAGTAAAAGTAAACGCCGATAAAAGTATAGATTTGAGTGCAATCAGCGAAATTGTTGCTCGTGAACACATTGCGGCACAAATCGAAAAAATTGAGTTAGTTTACGATAAAACAGCCACAAATGTTTTGGGTATTCCAGCGGGAGCAATCATTTCAGACATTAATCAATAGAAAATGGCAAAGCACTTATTATCATTTGACCTTCGTGCTGATTTTGCTTGCTTCAAGAAACCTGATGTAAACGATGGAATTATTCTGACTTTTAATTGCTTGCATAAACCCGCCTTGTTGGGTATTTTGGGTGCTATTGTTGGGTTAAAAGGTTATGCTAAAAAAGGAGAATTTCCAGAATACTATGAGGTATTTAAAGATTTACGAATAGGAATCGAACCGCTTGAGGGTTATCACGATAAAGGTAATTTTAGCAAAACAATCGTTAAATACACTAATACGGTTGGCTATGCTAATGCTGACGGTACGCTCATTGTTACGGAGCAAACATTGGTTAAGCCTGCGTATCGTTGTTATGTAATGTTAGATGATTCTATTGAGCATCAGGCTACCTTACGCCAGCGTATATTAAATTGCGAATCAGTCTATTTGCCTTATTTGGGCAAAAATGAATTTTCTGCATGGTGGGAAAAAGAGTCGGTGAAAGAGTATAGTTTTAGTGAAATAACGCAAATAGATAGTTCTTATGAGGTATCGAGTCTTTTTATTAAACAGTTTTCTGTAAGTGAAAATAGAGAGCAAGAAGACAGAGAAGACTTTAACTTCTTAGATATGTCTATTCCGAAAGAGGTTTTTGTTTTTTTTGAAAGACTCCCAAAGAAATTTGATGAAAAACTATATCAATATGAATTAGAAAAGTTTTCCTATACAAATGTGAATATCAAGGCCTCAAAAGTTCTTCATTCATTATACTTTTTAGAAGAAACTAAAAAATATGTCCAACTCTTTTAAAAAAATCAAAGATATTGTTGAGCAAGAAAGAAACTTAGGTGATTTCTTGCTCGATGCGTCTTTGTATTTAGCACACAAAAATATACCTTTTGAGTCAGAAACACTCGAAGAACACATTAGTCTTGTCAATAAACATTTTGTTCTACTCGTTGAAAGTAGTCAACTTGATTGTGTAATTGATAAACTAATATCAGATTTTTTAATTACAAACAAGGTTGATAATCAGAGAGTTGAGCTGTTAGGTGATTTTTTGAAAATGATTTTTGCAAAAACTATAATTTTTCATGATTATGGAAAAATCAACCCTAATTTTCAAGGAAATAAAGACAAAATGGATAATGATGTCTTTAAATCAAAAATGATTCCTAACTATATTTTACAAACACACCACTCAAAACTTGGGGCTTATATCTATCTTGTAGAACATTTTAAGGACACGATTTTAAGTGGATTAAAACCTTCTGAACAACAAATTTGCCTGCTTTTTACTTTATTTCTTAGTTATTCAATTCTCAAACATCATAGTAGTAAATTAGAATTCATAAATAGTAAAAATATTGCTTTTGATAAAGAAGAATTAGAGGCAATGACGGTTTATTTAAAGAATTACCAAATAGAAATACCAGCACAATTAAAAGTTTTAGAGTCTGACGTATTCTCATCAGTTCAATTAGAAAACAAAATATTTAAACCATTTACAGAACATAAAATTATTGGAGACTTCCCTCTCTATGCCTTAACTCGCTTGAACTTTTCGCTGTTGACGGCCTCCGACTATTTAGCAACTTCGGAGTATATGAATCAAAAACCGTTGGAGTCTTTGGGGTTGATAAATGAGGAATTAAGAAACAAAATTATACTTGCAGCCGAAACTTCACACAGCTATAACCAAAAAGCCTACCAATTGGCTATTTCTGATTTTGTTACGCACAATCCTGAAGAAAGAACCGCCGAAAACTTAAATATTATTCGCCAAAATATGGCTGTTGAAGTCATTAGAAGTATTCAAGCAAACGCCCACAAACAACTTTTTTACTTAGAAGCTCCTACTGGTGGAGGAAAGACGAATCTTTCGATGCTAATAACGGCAGAATTACTAAAAGCCAATCAAGAAATAAATAAAGTGTTTTATGTATTTCCGTTTACGACTCTCATTACCCAAACCCACAAGGCAATTTTAAAAACTTTAAATCTTTCAGAAAACGAAGTTAGTTTGCTTCATTCAAAGGCTGGTTTTCAGACGACTGAGGAAGATGATGACTATGGCGATAAAAAGAAAGATTACCTCAATAACTTGTTTGTTCATTACCCTGTTTGTTTGCTGACGCACATACGTTTCTTTGATATTCTAAAAACCAACGAAAAAGAAACCAATTATTTACTGCATCGACTTGCCAATAGCATAGTTATTCTCGATGAATTGCAATCATATCCTCCGCAGCATTGGGATAAAATGCTGTATTTTATCCAAAATTTTGCCGAGTCATTTAACATTAAGTTTGTGTTGATGTCGGCCACTTTACCACGAATCGACAAACTTAATCTGCCGATTGCGAATAAACCTGAATTTACAGATTTATTACCCAATGCCAAACAATATTTCCGAAATGCCAACTTCGCTGATAGAGTAAATTTTAAATTCGATTATCGAGATTCTACATTAGAAATTGATGAACTGGCCGAAATTGTGCTTGAAAAATCGGAGGAATATCTAACAAAAAACAATAAAAAAGGTGTTTTTACAATAATTGAATTTATATTCAAAAAATCGGCTACTGAGTTTGAAGAGGCCATAAATGGTCGTTTTTTTGATGAAGGCTGCATCTTTGTTTTATCGGGAACAATTCTCGAGTCTCGCCGAAGAGAAATAATCAACTTCTTGAAAAATGAAAAAAATCGAGATAAGAAAGTATTACTGATTACGACCCAAGTGGTTGAAGCAGGTGTTGATATTGACATGGACTTAGGTTTTAAGAATGTTTCACTGATTGATAGTGATGAGCAATTGGCAGGTCGAGTAAACAGAAATGTAAAAAAAAAACCTTGCGATGTATATTTATTTCAGATGAACAAAGCTGGAATTATCTATAAAAACGATAAGCGATACACTGTTACGAGAGATAGCATTTCTAAAGAAGTTCATGAAGAAATCTTGAAAAAGAAAGATTTTGATAAGTTGTATGAATTAGTTTTAAAGCAGATTGATAAAGTAAATGGATTTAACGAAATGCAGAATTTCGGAAATACATATCTTCAGTTTATCAAAGGACTTGACTATAAGAATGTCCATGAAAAGTTTCAACTAATTGAAAGTAGAAATCTATCCATTTTTGTTCCTTTGCGTTTACCCGTTGAGGTTTCAGATGAAAAAGATAGCTTTGAAAAAATATTTAGTGAAAACGAATTGAAGTTTTTAAAACAAAATCATATTGAAATCGAAAACGGTGAGATTGATGGAGAAAAAGTATGGGATTTATATCTTTTTTTGATAAAGAATAAAACCGATGACTATATAAAACAATCAATTGAGAAAAAAGTCATTTCTGGAATTATTAGCAAATTTACTTTTTCGGTTTTTCTTACAGATAAAATCAAGCAAGATTTAAAAACCTTTAGTAATCCAGAAAAGCAATTTGATGATTATTTCTATTTGGAGCATCATACGAATGCTAAAATATATGACTATAAAAAAGGGTTAGTAGAATCTAAAATTGAGTCTTCGGAAAATTACATTTTATAAATCCATGACCATCAACGCTACTTTAATAAACATTCTGCACATTTGCCATCGAGAATTGTGGTTGCATGCTCACGCTATACGTATGGAGCATACCTCCGATATTGTGGCCGAAGGAAAGCTCATTGGTGAAGAAAGTTATCCTCAACGAGCCGAGAAGAATCAGCAAGTTGAGATTTCGTTTGAGTTGCCTTCGGGTGTAAATTGTACGGCCAAAATTGATTTTTTTGATGCTCAAAAAGGCGTAGTTCACGAAACTAAAAAATCTGATTCCAAAGAATTGGCTCATACGGCACAAGTACAATTTTATTTGTATTTACTCCGAAAAAACGAGATTGTGGCCAATTATGGCTTAATCGAGTATCCAAAACTAAGGCAAACTGATAAAGTAGAACTAAACGACGACGACATAGCGAATGTAGAAGGCTGGATTGCGAAAGCTGTAGCAATTGTGGAGCAAGAAAACTGTCCAACAACATTGCCGAAGAGTAAATGTGGTAAATGTAGTTATTTTGATTTTTGTTGGAGTGGAGAAGATTACTAATAATTAGCTATGAAAAAAGCCTACTATTTGTTTAATCCTGGGCGGCTGAGTCGGCAGGATAATACATTAAAATTTCAACCAATTGACGAAAATGGCAATGAAGGGCAGCCTCGTTATATTCCTGTCGAAACGGTTGATAATATTTATTGCTTTGGCTCATTGGATGCCAACTCGGCTATGTATAATTTCTTGGGAAAGAATCATATTGGTGTTCATTTCTTTGATTATTACGAACATTACACGGGTTCGTTTATGCCAAAGGAATATTTGTTGGCAGGAAAAATGCAGGTTGAACAAACCAAATATTATATTTCGAGCAAGAAACGTATGGTTGTAGCCCAAAAATTTGTTTCGGGCGGAGCGGCCAATATGTTGAAGAATTTACAATATTATAACAATCGCCAAAAAGATGTTGCAAAACAAATCAAGTCGATTGAGGGCTATATCGAGAAAATAAATACGAGTAGCCAGATTGATGAGTTAATGGGTATTGAGGGAAATATCAGACAAACTTATTATGAAGCATTTGATGTGATAATCAATGACTTTGAAATGGGAAACCGAACAAAGCAACCACCTAATAATGAAGTAAATACGCTGATTTCATTTGGAAATATGATGTGTTATACGCTATGCCTCGACCAGATTTATCATACACAATTGAATCCGACAATTGGATTTCTGCATGAGCCAGGATACAGACGTTATTCGTTGGCACTGGATATAGCTGAGATTTTCAAACCAATTTTGGTTGACAGAACAATTTTTAGTTTGCTAAATAAAAAACAAATTCAGTCAAATGATTTTAGGCACGAAATGAACCGTTGTGTTATGAAAGATTCCGCAAGGAAAACTTTTGCCCAAGCATTTGATGAAAAACTCAAAGAAACATTCAAACATAGAAGTTTAGGACGCAATGTGAGTTATAAGCATTTAGTGAAATTGGAATGTTACAAATTGAGCAAACATTTGCTGGGAATTGATGAATATAAACCTTTTAAAATGAATTGGTAGTTTTGGCAACTTCGGCTATCCGAAATACTCAAAATCATTAGTGAAGTCTTATTAAGTCAACAATGAGCTAAATCTTTATATTTTGGAAAATTATGTATGTAGTTTTGGTTTATGATATTGCCTCGGCAGAAGGTGGCGATAAAAGAGTTGGAAAAATGCTGAAACATTGTAGAAAATACTTAAATTGGATTCAAAACTCGGTGTTTGAAGGAGAGATTACAGAGGTAAAATTGAAAGAAATGCTAAGCGGTGCAAGAAAAATAATGATAGAAAAAACAGATAGTATCATTATTTTTAAAAGTAGAGAAGAACGCTGGTTAGATAAAGAAATCATAGGAGTTGAACGCATGACAACAGATAATTTTTTATAGAGTGTTGCCGTCGATGGAGTTAGATAAAGAAAAAATGCTCTTTGACATTTTGGAAAAAATAGGACAGTCGCAGCTAAAGTACTGATTATCAATAGTCGTCGAACTACCAGTAAAATCATACTTTTGGAGTTCGACGACTTTTTTGTTTGTTTTTTCACTAAAAAACCGCTTTATTTGCCATTATAAGGCCGTTTTTATAACGAACTCCAATCGTACCATTTAGGAATTGAAATT
>NZ_JBMLRC010000497.1:0-4247 GCF_049241225.1 Emticicia sp. | reverse complement strand
ATTTCCTTTTTTTGTACTGGCGTGAAGTGTGAATTGACTAATAAGCAGGATATTTCCATCAACTGATTTAATATCTAAATTCATTTTACCTTCCTCATCGCCAAATACTCGTAGGCCTACGATTTTCTTCGATAACCACTCAATATCCTCTTGGTTATCTGTGTGAGTTATTCCCATCAAAATCATGAAACCTAAGCCAATTTGGCTTTTTATTTCATTTTCAATCGTAACAGATGCTTGAGTAACTCTTTGTATTACTGCAATCATGGTAAATTATTTTTGCTGTAAAGCATTTGAAAAACTCTCTATCTTTTTAATTAATTCTTCGTTTGATGGAAAAAAATCCTTTAGTTCATTAGGAAGCGTTTTAGTAAGCGAATAGGTAGCCACTCCTATAGGCTTATTTACATCTTGCAAAGCAAAATCCACGGTTGTTCGGCTCTTGCTTTTGCAAATAATGATGCCAATACTTGGATTTTCGTATGATTTCTTAATTTTATTATTTAGTAATGACAAATAGAAATTCATCTTTCCAGCATATTCTGGCTTAAATTCATCAATTTTCAAATCAATGGCAATCAAGGACTGAATACCTCTATGATATAGTAAAATATCAATTTTGTAATCTTTCCCTTCTAAATCAATCACAAACTGATTGCCAATAAAAGAGAAATCACCGCCCATTTCAATCAAAAACTTTCTTATATCATTGATGAGTGCCTGCTCCAATTCATACTCAGAATGTTCATCTGCCAACTCTAAGAAATCAAATGTGTATTCATCTTTTACCGCTAATGCAGCTTGCTTATTAATGTTATCGGGAAGTGTTTTATCAAAGTTTTGCTGACTTAAAACTACTTTCTGATACGTTTGTAATTCAATTTTATGAATCAATACATTTTTCGACCAACCGAAATTTCTGACTTGATTGATATAAAATAGCCTTTCGGTTTCGTCTTTACATTTTTCAAAAATTATAAAGTTGTGCGACCAGCCAATTTCTCGCACCAGTGGTGCGAGAATTATGTTTTGATAATAAGCAAGATAAAACGCTCTCATTCGCCATAAATTTGCGGCCGACATTCCCATCATTCCTTGAAACTCTTTTTGCAAATCAGTAGCAAGGTTTTCGACGACCGACTTTCCCCATTTATACAATTCTTGGCGTTCGACAATCATCTTGCCTAAATCCCAGTAAAGTTGTATTTGCTCTTGGTTGACAGCTTTTAAAGCTTTTATTTGTCCTTGTCTAACTCTGTTTACAGCATCAGTAACGAGTTGTTGGTAGGCTAAAGTTTCTTTTTCTATATCCATAAAACAGCAAAAGTTTTTGTAAAAATCTCATTTATCTATTATCTCACTTCTTTTGTCAAAAACCTACAAATGCAAGAGCAAATTGGCAATCATCAGATAAGTGCCAATGCCGATAATATCGTTGGCAGTTGTGATAAATGGTCCCGAAGCAATAGCTGGATTAATGCCGAGTCTGTCGAGCAAAAGTGGTGTGACTGTACCAGTAAAAGAAGCCAAAACCACCACCGAAAGTAATGACAAACACACCACAAAAAACAGTTGAGTTTCGCCACTGACATAAATATAAAGACCTGCCAATGAGCCAATTATCAAACCATTGACGAGAGCAACCAAGATAATCTTGAATAAACGCTGACCCAGGCTGGTCGTAATTCCCGACTTCTCGGCCAAACTCTGAACAATCAAAGAAGAGGTCTGAATGCCCACATTTCCACCCGTCGAACCCATGATTGGAATAAAAGCTGCCAATGCTGCTACTTTTTTGAACTCATCTTCAAAACTTCCGATAACCGTAGCAGCTAATAAACTACCAATTACGCCCACAATCAACCACGGCAAACGAGCTTTTGCTAATTGCCAAACGCTATCATCTTCTTCGGCCTCACCCGTGATACCCGCCATTACCTGAATATCCTCTTCGGCTTTATCGGTAATGAAATCGACCACGTCATCAATCGTGATTCGGCCTAACAAACGTCCCAAGGTATTCACAACAGGAATCGCATCAAGGTCATAGCGTTGCATGATTTCGGCTACTTCTTCGGCAGGGCGAGTGGTTTCTACATAAACTATATCTTCATCTAAAATATTCTCAATTTTGGTGTTTTTACGAGCCAAAATAATGCGTTTCAACGAAACAATTCCTTTCAATTTTTGCTCATCGTCAACCACATAAACGGCATAAACTTTCTCTACATCTTCGGCCTGGCGACGAATTTCTTCCACACATTCACTAACCGTCCAATTGGCATTTACTTTTATCAACTCTTTCTGCATTAAACCGCCCGCCACATCTTCTGGATAGTGCAGCATATCTAAGATAAATCGTGCTTGTTCGCGGTCTTCGATGAGTGCAATTACCTTTTCTCGTACTTCAATGGTTTGCTCATTGAGTAAATCGACGGCATCATCAGAATCAAAAAGATTGACGTATTTGGCAATTTCTTCGACCGTAAAACGCTCTTTGATAAAACGTTTGCGGTCGTCTGGCTCAATGTGCGACAAGATTTCGGCACCCATCTCAGTATCGACGAGTGTCATCAGATAATGAGCGGGTTCACCATCAAGTTCGAGTAATATACTGGCAATATCGGCAGGATACAACTCTTCCATCTCGGCCTTGAGCAAGGTTTCGTCTTTTTGCTCAATGGCAGTTTCTATTTTCTCTAAATACTCTTTGGTTAGCTCGAAAGTTGTCATTTTCAGTCTTTCAGTTTATTGTTCTTAGTCGGCTGTTTTTACTTTTTTTGTCTTTGAGTATGAGACTTTTACTAAGCATTTTCGGCAAATAAATTGGTCAATAAGATAAAATCAGCCACACTTAGTTGTTCGGCACGTTTGTTCAGCAAATCATGCTCAAAATTCAAACCCAGCGGCTTGAGTGCATTGCGGAGTGTCTTACGTCGTTGATTAAAACCAGCCTTTACTACCTGCACAAATTTCTTTTCGTTGCAATCCAGTTTCTCTACGCTATTTCTCTTCAAACGAATAATGCCCGAATCAACCTTTGGTGGTGGAATAAAGGCCTCTGGATAAACCGTAAAACTATATTCAATATCATAATAAGCCTGTAAAAACACACTCAAAATACCATAATCTTTCTTACCCGGCCCCGAAGCAATGCGTTGAGCCACTTCCTTCTGAAGCATACATACAATTTCTTGCACCAAATCTTTATGCTCTAAAACCTTGAAGAATATCTGCGAAGAAATATTATAAGGCAAGTTTCCGATGATGCCAAAAGGCTCGTTTTCAGTACCGAAAATCTTACTCAGATTCATTTGCAAGAAATCTTCTGAGAAAATACGGCCTCTGAGCATCGGGAAATGCTCGTTGAGGTAAGTCACAGACTCACGGTCTATTTCTACTACAAAAGTCTCGCAGTCAGTTCTTTGTAATAAATATTGGGTCAAAACGCCCATTCCTGGGCCTATTTCCAATACTTTTTTGTATCCACCGTGCAGCGATTGCAGATTAACGATTTTCTGTGCAGCATCTAAATCTTTCAAGAAATGCTGGCCAAGGTGTTTTTTTGCTTTTACTTTTTCCATAAGCCAAAATTACGTCTTTTTCTGGTAGAATTGGTAAAAATGGATTATTGAAAACGTTAAATTATAGTTTATTTACCACGGAGGCACAGATTTTAAGATTTACACAGAATCCGCTCCGTGAAAATCCGTGTTCTCCGTATCTCCGTGGTAAATAAAATTGTCGAGTAAAAATGCTCATTTATAGGCTTCTAAGTATCAGATGTAGATTTATTGATAAAATCTCAGCATTGATTACGTAATTTGTAATATCCTATCTATTCAAAACTCAATCTATGAAATCTTTTTTACTCGCTTTTAGTCTAATTTTCTTTTCTCAAAATCTTCTTTTTGCCCAAGTGGGCAGCAAAGCTCAAGTGAAAGGAATTGTGGTTGATGCCATCACTAACGAGCCATTGAGTTTTGCGAGTATTCGTATTTCTAATAGTACTGATAATAAACTCATTACGGGAAACATAACCAACGATAAAGGCGAGTTTTCGATTCCTGCACCTTTTGGAAATTATGTAGTTGAGGTTGAGTATATGGGGTATAAAAACACCAAAACTGCCAGTTTTTCGGTTACAAAAGAAAATCCAACGCAAGATTTTGGTAATATAAAACTTGAATCGTCGGCCAATGCCTTGAAAGAAGTAGTAGTACAAGCTGAAAAGAGTTCGATGGAAA
>NZ_JBMLRC010000496.1:0-2573 GCF_049241225.1 Emticicia sp. | reverse complement strand
TTGTGCTTGGTTTTCTTCCTCCTTATGCTCGTGAACATTCGGGCTTTGCTGTGGCTTAAAGAAAAAACTCAAAGAGTTATGTCTGAAAATATGATAAAATCATTTCAATTAATCTTTGGAATCAATTCAACTGTTGAAGATATTATTTCTATACTTTTCAACAATATTGGAATGGATTTTGAAGAAATTAATGGAAACTTTGTTTCAAAACCACATACAATAGTAGATAAGATAATCATAAGCACGCAGCAACCTAATATGATGTATTCAAATAACTCAAAAGAGTTTAATACTTTTATTACTGCGATAATTAATGATGGGAAAATGAAGGATAGAAGGGCACGAAATAAAAGTATAACAAGGGCAATCAATAAGCTCTTCGAAGAAAGTAGCTTATTAATCGAAGAAATTGTTTGATAGTATAATACTGAAAAACCCCTCAAAATCAAAAACTTTTGAGGGGTTTTTCGTTTCTATGTAGCAATACCGTAACTTTGCACAATAATTTTTGAATACTAAAGAAGATATGACCGAAACTCCGCAAAAATATACCGTTACGGCCGCTTTGATTTATGCCAATGGCCCTATTCATATCGGGCATTTGGCTGGCTGCTACATTCCTGCTGATATTTACGTGCGTTATCTCCGCTCAAAAGGGGCTGATGTGGCGTTTATCAGCGGTACTGACGAACACGGCGTGCCGATTACGGTTAAGGCTCGCAAAGAAGGCAAAACTCCTCAACAAGTCGTTGATTTCTATTACGAACAAATCAAACAATCTTTTGCTGATTTTGGTATTTCGTTCGATATTTATTCTCGCACTTCCAATCAATCGCATCATAAGGTTTCGCAAGAAATTTTTACGACGTTGTACGATAAAGGCTACTTCGATGAAGAAACCAGTGAGCAATATTTCGATGAAGTAGCTCAACAGTTTTTGGCCGATAGATACATCGTGGGCGAATGTCCTGTTTGTGGAAACCCGAATGCGTACGGCGACCAATGCGAAAAGTGTGGTTCGACACTCTCGCCGACTGAGTTGAAAAACCCTCGTTCGACGCTCTCTGGCTCGAAACCTATCATGAAAAGTACCAAAAACTGGTATTTGCCGCTCGACCGTATGCAGCCCGACATCGAGAAATACGTAAACAGCCACAAAGAATGGAAAACCAACGTATTCGGTCAGTGCCAATCATGGTTAAAAGATGGACTAAGACCTCGTGCCATGACTCGTGATTTGGATTGGGGAATCAGCGTGCCTTTGCCCGACACCGACGGAAAGGTTTTGTATGTTTGGTTCGATGCACCGATTGGCTACATTACGTTTACGCAAGAATGGGCAGCCCAAAACGGCAAAAACTGGGAAGATTATTGGAAAAATGAAAGTACCAAACTCGTGCATTTCATCGGAAAAGACAATATTGTTTTCCACTGTATTATTTTCCCTGCGATGTTGATGGCCGAAGGAAGTTATATTTTACCTGATAACGTACCTGCACAAGAGTTTATGAATTTGGAAGGTGATAAGATTTCAACTTCAAGAAACTGGGCGGTTTGGTTACACGAGTATTTAGAGGAATTCCCAAATAAGCAAGATGTATTGCGTTATGCCCTTTCGGCCAACATGCCCGAATCGAAAGATAATGACTTTACTTGGAAAGACTTCCAAACCAAAAACAATAGCGAATTAGTTGCCATTTACGGAAACTTTGTGAATCGTGCCGTAGTTCTTACGCATAAGTTTTACGGTGGCAAAGTACCTGCACAAGGCGAACTAACTGATTACGACAAAGAAACGATTGCAACTTTGGCAGATTTTCCGAAAAAAATCGGTGATTCGATAGAAAATTATCGTTTCCGTGAAGGTTTGGCCAACATGATGGATTTGGCACGTTTGGGTAATAAATATTTGGCTGAAACTGAGCCGTGGAAAGTTATCAAAGAAAACCCCGCTCGTGTTGAAACCATTATGAATATAGCTTTGCAAATTGCTGCCAACTTAGCGATTTTGTCAGAGCCATTTTTGCCATTTACGGCCGAGAAATTAAGAACTCAATTAGGTTTAAATGAAATAACTTGGGCCGAAACGGGCGGAGCAGATTTATTGCCAGTAGGAACAGTAATCGGTGAATCGAGTCTATTATTCGAGAAAATTGAAGATGATGTGATTGAAAAACAAGTAAAAAAATTACAAGAATCGAAGCGAATGAATGAGTTAGAAAACGCAAAAGTGCCAGCTTTGAAAGAAAATATTCAGTTCGATGATTTTGCCAAATTGGATATTCGTATTGGTACAATCTTAGAAGCTGAGAAACTACCAAAAAGCGATAAATTATTGAAATTCTTGATAGATGATGGTTTTGAGAAACGTACTATCTTGAGCGGAATTGCCAAGCATTATTCGGCCGAAGAAATGGTCGGTAAGCAAGTTACGTTTATTGCAAATCTTGCTCCACGAAAAATGATGGGTATCGAATCAAACGGAATGATTCTGATGGCCGAAGACCGTGACGGAAGTTTGGCTCTTCTCCAACCGCACAAAGAAGTTTGGAACGGCGGGACGGTGAGTTAAT
>NZ_JBMLRC010000495.1:0-2968 GCF_049241225.1 Emticicia sp. | reverse complement strand
TGACTGTGCAGCCAACGCTGTCGAAGGTAATGACGGTGGGTGTTTCGGTGGGTGAGCGAAGTCGAACCCCACCGAAATCTATTACTTTTTAATCGCCTTCAAAGCCGTTCCATTCATTTCAATGACTGATTTTTCAGAAGTATTGAGTACAAAATTATTTGGATATACCTGACGCATTTTCAGAACACCACTTGATGCTACATTTGCTTCTAAGTTTTCGAGTTTATAAAGTATATCATTACGAAAATCACAGTTAGAGTTTGCATCTAAGACAATACTAAGATGCTGACTATTAAGCTTTCTGATATCAACAGAGGTGATTTTGGTAGCTTCAATTTTTAGCTTATCTTGGTTCAAACTGTCAATTTTAATATTGGTTAATTCTCCCTTAATTGAACTCAAATCTGGACAAAGAATCATTACGATACTTTCATAATTTGGATATTCCTCAATCCGAACTTTTGCAGGATTTAGTAAAAATTTTACAACGACAGTATCACCTTCAAAACTAACTTTGACATCATCAGTCCATTTTTTTGAGACATTTATCGCAAAATGCTTATTCTCGATGATGTTTACTTTGCCAGTAGCATCTTTTTGACCAATGATTTTTATATGCTTAAATGCCTTGTCGGAAACCTTTTGAAATTGCCAATAAGGGTCGTTTTGATTAATTTTCTCAAATTCTGATTTTACCGAAAATGCACTAATGAGCATCATCATCAGAAAAATCCCCGAAAGACCTAATAGTAATTTAGTGCTGAGTTTCATATTGTTAATAAGTTGTTGATTATTAAATATTTGTATTGAAATTTTCTTGAATATATTGCTGATATTGAGCTTTTAAATCTTCAAAATCAATCTTTAATAAATGCAAATTCCGAAAGACGTTTGGTAGTTCGGTTTCGATGAATTGCTCTCTCCGAAACGATAAAATTTTATCTTCTGCATCCTCAGCCACAAAATAGCCAATTCCTCTTTTCATTTGAATGATTTCCTTTTGTTGCAAAAAATCATAAGTTCGCTGAACTGTATTCGGATTTACCTCCAAAGCCACCGCCAAATCTCTGATTGATGGAATTTTCTCGCCCATCGGATATTTTTTAAGCAATATTTGCTCAAAAATGTACTCCCCAATCTGCAAATATATTGCTTGTTTATCTCTAAAATCCATGTCGTAAATAATTGAAAACCAGTTTATTATAACTCCTTATCGCCAAACCGAACCAAACCAATCAACCACAAAGCGGCAGGAATAAAAACCATCATAAAGTGTTGAATAAGACTCTTGATAGATTCGGTTGCATAGATTTGGTATGCTTTTTTACTTTCGGTTGAAACAACGGCTTTGGTAAAGTTAAGAACGCCAGATGTAGTAGTTTTTTCACCGATAATAAAACTAAATAGTGAATCACCTAAAAAACTGAAAGCCACAGATAATCCCAAAAATACTAAAGCAGATTTAATGTAAGATTTTTGATTGAAATATAGACTGCCGACTACCGCAATACCGCCTAAACCGAAAAAGCAAGCCAAGAATATCGAAAATGGCATTCGATTTAAGTTATCTTTCTCTGCAAAACTGTATGTCAAATAAGGGAAATCAACTTCTAATTGTTTGGCGGTATAATGGAATTTTGTGACGGCCAATTCTCGATGATAATCTAAAAATAGCGAGTCAATTACCTTGAAAACGACTAGAAACATAGGTAAATAGACTAAAACGGTAATTGTAAAAACCGAAAGCCATTTCTCGAAATGAGAGCAAGGTAATGTCAGATAAGAAGCCGAAACTGATTTTTTTGAAAAGTTATTAAGTAAAATATTCACCCAAACTGTTACACTTAATAGCCCAATTGCAAAACCCATAGATTGCCCAAACGAACTTTGTCTTGCTGTTTTTAGCGAACTGTATGCAAATAAAACTAATACAGTTGCTAATATAAAAGTACCACCCAAAACCAATCCTTTTTCATAAATTGTTTTTCGGAGTAAAAGACCAAATCGACGAAAATTAAAAGTATTATTCATGTTGTTTGTAATGATGTAGTAATCAAGTAGTTTAATTAAAAATTTCCTTCATACGATTCGGATTGGCAATCACGGCATTAAACAAATGTTCCATGTTTATTTTGCTATCTTCACCCGTTACATTCGCTGCCACTACCGTTTTTCCTTTGAGCGAATCTTCAGCATAAAGTACGTTTTCGTCGAGTTCGTTCACCGTTTTGAAACATAATTTCTCATTGATGCTCATGATAGATGCCTTGAGTAAAACCTCACTTTCATCAATTATGATGATTTGGTCAATCAGATTATCTAAATCACGTACTTGGTGTGTAGAAATAATAAACAATCGTTCTTCGGTCAGAGCTGCCGCAACCAATTTCCTAAACTGACTTTTTGAAGGAATATCCAAGCCGTTTGTTGGTTCGTCCATGATTAAAACCTGCGTGTTGCAAGCCAATCCAAAAGCAATGATGGCTTTTTTCTGTTGCCCAAACGACATTTTATTAAGTTTTTGGTCGCTCGGCACTTCCAATTCTTTCAAATACTCATAAAACTGATTTTCATTGAATTTTGGGTAAAACGGAGCGTAAAGTTCTAAGTAAGTGTGAATAGAAATAGAAGGAAGGGCTACATCTTCTGGAATAAAATAGACATTTTGTAAAAATGAAGGCTGGCGTTTCTGTGGATTGTGCTTCACAACTTCAATTTTCCCTGAAACAGGAAACAGCAAGCCCATCATATTGCAAAGCAAAGTAGATTTTCCTGCCCCGTTTTTACCCAAAAGCCCATAGATACTACCTGCTTCGAGGCTCAAACTAAGGTTTTCGTAAAGCATTTTCTTTCGATTATAACCAAAAGAGAGGTTTTGAATATTAATCATAGTGTATTAGTTGTATAGTACACTACAAATGTATTGATTTTGAAATTTAAAAAGCAAGTTTTTTATGGAATATTTTTT
>NZ_JBMLRC010000494.1:34356-37408 GCF_049241225.1 Emticicia sp. | reverse complement strand
AATCTTATTACTTATAACTGGTTTTCCAATCACCAGTCACTAATAGCTTGTAGTATCAGTAGCTATATCATCATCAGTTTGAGCGTTGAGTGAATCAACGGCAAATGTACCTTTGGTTCTACGCATTGTGTAGTGCGTAAAATCTTGGTCGGCATCCATTCCAATGCCATGTAGTTCTTCTTTTGGAGTTTTAATCGTAAACTTTTTATCGGTAAAGACCTTCTTTTGTACAGGACTCCAATTCAATACCTCAGTAGAAAGACTTTGCTGTTGTAATCGATTGAAAAAGAATACATTACCCATTACTTTGTAGAGTCCTTTACTTTTTTCGTATCGTCCAGAATCACCACGCAGTGAAGAATATTCGACGCCGTTTTTATCATAAAATGTCACATAGACCGCTTTAGGATAAACTTCGTCTTCGTTTTCAAATTTTAATTGACGTGCGGTTGTAAGTTTTACAGTTGTTCGGCCCGAATCGCTGTACATTACGTTCAGATTTTCAGTGGCCATCAATGGCCCATTATATTTTTTTGTAGCTTCAACTTTCTTTTTTTCTTCGCAAGAAGTCAGAAATAGAGTCATTGACAGCAAAAAAATAACCTCAACAATGTATTTAAAAGAATTAATCATATTTAAGGATAAAACAATTGTGTTGTATGAGCCGCCCGAAGGCTTGCTCCACAAAGATTTTAATCAATTTTAGGTTTCAAGAACCAACGAGTATCCATTAATGAGAATCCAAGCGACATTTTTATGTAGTTTTCTTGCACTAAACCATTCCCAACAACTCCGCGATTTCCGAATGCAACTGAGAAATCAATGTAACTTACACTACGATAGGCCAAGGGAGTAGATAAACCGAATGAAAAACTATTGTCTTTGATATGCGTGCCATTAACCAAATAAGGTGTTTTAACTTGTTGGAAACCAGCACGGTAGAATACTTGATTGAAGTATTTGGTGGAAGTATATTTTGGCAGGTATTCTACGCCGAAAGCGATTTTTTCGCTGTTTGTTAGGTTTCCTTCCATTTTGCCATCAAAGTTGCGGTATTGTGTCCAGTCCTGGCGGCTATATTCGGCGGCAAAAGTCCATTTGTATGGGCTTTCGATACTAATTCCAAGAGCAGTTCTTGAAGGCAAGGTAATGCCACCGTTGTAAATTGCTAAAGTGTCGGGTTTTTGGATAATTTGAGGACCAGTACCGTTATCATAAAGTGTAGAATACGTACGGATTCTTTCACCATTCATTTTGCTTTGTAGCTCATAAGTTCCACCGACATTTAAGTTCCATTTTTCGGCCAGTTTTTGTTGAAAAGCAAAACCAGTTTTTAACGCAAAACCACTCACCGAAACTCGGTCAGTGAAACGTTGGTACAAATCGTTTGAACTGAGTAAAAGCAATGAAGTAGTATCGCGGCGGAAACTACCGAAATAAAAACCTGTTTCGGCTCCCAAATATAGTTTTTTTCCAACCAAAACACCATTAGACCATGCTGCTTTTGATAAACCTCCAAGCCCTTTGTAAGTATGACTCACCGATTGGTTGGTTCCAGCAATGGTTTGTGTAAAACGAGCTTCGTGGTCAACGCCTGAATAAGGCTGCATCGAAATGGCTGTGGTCCACTTTGTCTTAACAGGAAAAGCCAATGTAATGTGGCTAAGGTTCATACCAAAGTCAGATTGCGAAAGGGTTCCGTTTGAGAGTGTTTTGTATTGTCCACGTAAACCTGTGTTAAAAGACACATAACGGTTTTTGGCTAAAAGTGCAGGGTTGATAGTATTAACCGCAATACCATTGCCAAAGCTCAATCCTGTACCGCCCATGGCATCGTAGGCGATTGCACTGCCCGAAAAAACATCTCCAATTCCGAGGGCCGAATACGGTGAATTACCGTAAAGTCGAGATTCCTTTTGTGCGAAAGATTCAGTAATTGACAGAATACAGATAAATAGGTAAGCAGTTAGTTTAATTTGTTTCAACATTGTATTGTAAAATTCTGTTCAGACCAATCAGGGTCAAATTTGGGATATTTTGTATCGAAAAAGTAGTACTTGTGGCTACTTGATTTGAATCAATAGATAAATTATGTGCAAAGGTCGGCTTTTTTATTTGACTTTCAAAGAAACTCGCATCTCCACCGCACAATATAACTTGACAGCTGCCGAGTTTTGCGTAATTTTCTATCATTCCGTTGGCTTCTGCAATAATAGCGTTGATTACTCCGCTCTGAATGCAGGCTTTGGTGTTTTTGCCAATTAAATCTGGTATTCCTTCGGCTTCTACGAGTGGTAATCTTTTAGTAAACGTATGAAGAGCTTCGAATCGTATTCGCATCCCAAGAGAAATTATGCCACCTTCAAATGCCCCGATGCTTGAGACGTAATCATATTTGATGGCTGTTCCCATATCGATGATTAACACGTTTTGATTTGGGAATAGAAAATTTGCCCCAACAGCCCCAGCCAATCGGTCAGAACCAAGTGTTTGCGGGGTTTCGTAGTGTTTTTTTATCGGAATTGGTGTGTCGGGGCTGAGAAAAAGTTTATAGATTGAAAAACCTTTAAAAATATCTTCGAGTTCGGTTTGTGATTTAGTTACTGATGAAATGATGATATTTTTAACATTATTTAACTGAATCAGTTCTTCGATTTTTGGCAGCTCTAAGCCACGATGTACTTCCAAAAGCTGATTTTCGTTGAAAAAACCAATTTTTGCGAAAGTATTCCCAATATCAATGGCTGCGTTCATGTTTAAGGTATTATCTTTAGTTATCCGTGACACGCATAGCGTGTCACGGAGTATCTTCTTTGACAAAAAGTTTATTCGCAAAAACGATTACTTACTCTTTATCTTTTGATTTTGATTTGAGAGCTGTTTTTCGACGAATATTAGCCGGACGTTTAGTGATTTCGATTGGATAACCCAATAAATCACGAATCACAACCGAAGCACAAACACCACCAAAAGCAGCAGGTAAATAGGAAATAGT
This sequence comes from Emticicia sp., assembly GCF_049241225.1. Taxonomy (NCBI): domain Bacteria; kingdom Pseudomonadati; phylum Bacteroidota; class Cytophagia; order Cytophagales; family Leadbetterellaceae; genus Emticicia; species Emticicia sp. The sequence continues at coordinate 34,413 of NZ_JBMLRC010000494.1, read as the reverse complement.
ACCATAAGCTGAGCGTTTGAAATTGGCTCCATCGGTCAGAATCAATGATTCTTTCAT
>NZ_JBMLRC010000494.1:15692-34256 GCF_049241225.1 Emticicia sp. | reverse complement strand
CGGTTGGTTGGGTCAACAACGTCGCCATCGACGATTGTCATTTCACCTACACCCGAGCGACAAATATATTCGGCAGCAAATGAGCCTACACCACCCAGTCCTACAACTAAAACATGGGCATTTTGGAGTTGGTCGATTCCTTCTTTACCAACTAATAATTCGGAGCGAGAAAGCCAAGCGGGCATTTTTATACAATGATTTTTGATTAAGTGCGTTTGCGAACACTGTTATTCGGCAGCACATTTACGAACAGATTTCTAAATAATTTGCAAAAATAGTATCAATGAGCTTATCAATTGGTATTTTTAGCAGAAAAGATGCTTTTTCGTATATTTCAATGATTGGGGTCTCTTTATCATCGGTTTCGAGAAAAAGTTTATCAAGTGGGATTTTCGGTAGAAGATGAGCTGCGTTTGAGTTTTCGTTTAAGAGTGCTGTGCCCAATGATACATAAAAGCCACGTTCGAGAATGGCTTGGGCGATATGAAAGTTATTATTAAACCCGTGAAGTATCATAGGGACTTTCGGCCGAACGATTTTTTTGATTGATATCAATTCATTAAAGCATTTTACACAGTGAATAATGAGTGGTTTTTTCACCTCTTCGGCAATTCTGATTTGCTTGATGAAAACTTCTTCTTGAAGTGGTAATGGCGAGCCTTTGAGGCGGTCGAGGCCACATTCGCCAATAAGTTTAATGTCTTGATATTTAGCCAGTTTAGCCAGTTTTTCGAGCTGATTTTTTTGATTATTTTCGTTGATATACCACGGGTGAATTCCCGCCGAAAGCCATGTGTTTGGGGTAGATTCATTGGGGAAACTTTCTAAATCTTCGTCGGTTTGTGGAATAATCAGGTTATAAATAATTTGTTGATTATCTTGTTTTTCAGGGTCATGGGTGTGTATATTTATGAGCATAAACAATGAATGAATGATAGCATGGGTGAATGATTCAATAGTACAAATATATTCTAACATTCCTTCATTCGCTCATTCAAAATTAGATTTTATATGAATATTAAATGTGTGCCTTTTTATGAGTTGAGTCTTGACGAACTTTATGCAATTATGGTTTTGCGTCAAGAGGTTTTTGTTTTAGAGCAAAATTGCCCATTTGTTGATGCTGATGGCAAAGACCAATTAGCTTGGCATTTGATGATTTTGGATGAAAATAATAAATTGGCTGCTTATACACGTCTGTTTGATAAAAATGTTTACTACGAAGGCTACACTTCAATTGGCAGAGTGGTTACTTCTTCGCATGCTCGTGGTGCTGGCATTGGTAAAATATTGATGCAGAAATCAATCGAAAAAACGCAGGAACTATTTGGTAATGAGCCTATTAAGATTGGAGCTCAAAGTTACTTAAAGAAATTCTATCAGTCGCTCGGTTTTGTACTAACCGGCCAAGATTATGTAGAAGATGGCATTGACCATACTTATATGATTAGACCTTAATTTTCAATATGATTACTTGATTAAAATTGAAGATTAAAGATTACATAATTGATGATTGTTGAATTGTTTTCAAATCAACAATCAATGTCTCAATGTCATTTTTTTACTGGTGTACCAATTTTTTTGTGATTCGTTTCGTACCTGATTCTATTGTTAAGATTTTGATTCCACTTACAATTTCTTTTTCTGGTAACTCAATATAAAAATCATTATTCCCAACTTGTAGCATTTCGTTTCCTTCAAAAATGGTCTTTCCGAGATTATCAGTAAGTGATATTTTGGCCTTTTCTGCAAAAATTGATTGTATATTGATGTTTATTCGCTCTAGAAATGGATTTGGGAAAGCAGTGATATTCATTTCAGGCAGTTCTGGCTCATTGGCTGTGATAGCAAAATTAGTTTGTATGTTATTATCGAGCCACTGAAGGCGTTGGGCCAGAAAACTACGTAGTTCGTTTACTTCTTGCTCCCATGTGCTGGCGTAAGGTGTGGGCTGTGGCCAGACATAAGTGCCTAAAATTGGCCATTTTTGAAAATTTCTGACCAAAGGTTCTTTTAAATACGTGGTAAGGGTATCAATGTGTTTGTTGATTCGGTCGGTTTGTAAAGCCCCAAACTTTCGTTGAAAACCATATTCTTGACCTAGCTCTCGCACAAAAGCTGAGTCTGAGAGCATTTTTTCCCACCAAAAAGGTACTAGCCAGAAATCTGTTGGACAGGTATAATTAAATCTGTAAGAGAACCCAAAAGGACTATCGCCGCTACAATAATTGGCGTTTCCGTACGTGATGTCGTAGTCCCACGGTGGGCCTGCTTTTATTTTGCCTCCTTTGCTGTCTTTATCTTTATGAAAATAGGTGCTAATTCGGTAGCCATCAACGTTTTTGGCAACTTCATTAACTAAGAATAACTGAATAAATGACCTTGTGTCGAAGTATTTTCGATAACCATTGGTTTTATCTCGATAGTTGGCCGCTTGAAGAGCATTTTCAGCATTATCGACATAATTTTTGAGGTAAGAGCGTTGTTCGGAAGTAATTGTTTTTGGCGATTCATACAGAAAAGTTGTGAAGTTATTGGGTGTATTGTAATTGGGGTATTTAGAACGCCAACTGCCCAATGTTGCTCCTGTATTTTTATCGGCTTTAAAGATGTATCCTCCTGTAATATCGTCGCCCGAAAGGTCGGTAGCTTTCAGATTGGCAATATTTACGCGTCCTTCGTCTCGTTTTATCTTTTCCATAAAGACATAAACGCCTTGATAGGCATTATTGATAATTACCTCAACGTATTGTGTGCGAGAGGCATACATTCCCATTTCACGAGCCACACGCATCGTAAGAACGTTGTGCATGAAACTTTTTTCGTTGTAAGAAGCAAACAAAATCCAGTCTGATTCTTTGGGCATTCCGAGCAGAGCGGCAGTGATTGATTCGGATTTTTCGTTCCAAAGTTCAATTCCAAAGCTTTTTTTCGGGAATTGTTGTGAAGATGAGCCTCGAAATTCTATTCCTGCCAGGCCATCATAGTGTGGCTTATCAGTAAGGTTATTTATTTTGCCTTGTCCGCTATAGTATATTTTGAAGCTTGTTTTCGTTTTTGGTTCATCTATGATTACTTGGCCATTGGTATTTATGACCACAATCGGTAAACTCGATGATGTTAGAAATTGGGCTGTAAGTTGTTGGAAAATGCTGATAGTCAGCAAAATAGTAAAGTAAAGTTTTTTCATAGGGTTGAATAAATCTTGAACAAGTTGAAAACTTGTTGTACCACTAATATCTGAAATTGGCAACTTTTAGAGTTGGACCAGCATCCTTTCTTGATTCTAACGATTTTTGAATAGCACTTGGTACATTCGATAAAAAATCATAGCCAGTCAATGCCTCTAAATCGTCAATGCTTAAACGATATTCGCCCCATTTTGTTCCTTCTACGTTTTCTTTGTTAGGTACATTGATGGCAATAACACGGGTTTGGGCATCAACTCTTGCAATATCATTGCTGCCGGTTGGTAGTATGACAATTACTTTCCAGAATGATTCAGGAACAACGACTCTGCCATCATTAAGAGTATTCGTTTTGCTACCATTGCTACCCGTTCCGCCTCTTCCGTAAACGCCTGCCACAATGTAAAGTTCATTTCCAGCTGCTGCAATTTTTCTTGAATATTCTTCTAAATCAGCCCATAATCCACGATTGTTGGCCGGTGCTTGCGGAGCAATATTGGTCATCAAGAAAGTTTCGTCGTTATCCTCATAGCTTCCATCACGGTCGTCGGAAGGACAAAGATGCCCGCGGTCGAAGCCCGAATTGGTGTAGTCTGATGTAACGACCTTATACCAAGAATTTGGAAGAGCAAGGTCTGGTCGAAAATTATCGGTGCGTTGAGTGCTGCCTTTCCAAGCCGTGCTTAGATGCCAGCTTACCCAATTGGCTGTTCCTTTACTTCTATTATAAGATAAAACGTACTGTTTTTTTATCATCAAATAGTTATTCTCATCTTTAGAGTCTGCATTGCTCGGATTTCCCATCGCCAAATTATCATCACGAGTAGGAGTGGTCGAATTTGTTGGCGAGTTGCCAGTTGAGGTGATAATTATGTCATCTATGTTTAAACGATTAGCTCCGCCCGAAATCTTACGAATTTCAAACCTAATTTTTCCCGATTCATTTATGCTGAAGGCTGTAGTAGATAGTTTGCTGCCAGAAGTTTTTTGAGTAGCACCAAATTTTGACCATGAAGAACCACTATTTTTTGAAACATATAATTCCCATTCTGAGTCGCCATCGCCATTGTAGGCACCATAAGAGATATTGATTTCTTTTACGCCAAAAATATCATAATTCATGCGTACAAAGCCCGTTTCTCTGATTCTGATTGCACGAGATTCGTTTTTTGTATCGTTGGCAGTAGTACCGATGAGGGCATCTTCAAAATACCAAAATCCACCAGACAGTTCAACATTTCCTGCGGTATAACTACTTTTTGAAGCATTTTCGAGACCTTCAGGAAAACCTGTGATATAAGATGTGCTTTTGGGAGTAATTGTTGAAATACAAGAACTGATAAGAAATGAAATGCCGAAAAAATAAGAGAAATGACGGAACTTTGCGAACATTGATTAATGAAATTAGATGTTCGGTAAAATTACGTAGAAAATACAAAAAGCCCACAAATTTCTTCATGGACTGTAGATAGTTGTTACTAATTACACTTCGCTTTATGCCAAAAATATAACCATTTAATACCTACTCATCGTACAAATTGCTATAACATATGATGCAGAGTCGTTTGTCGAATAGTTAGATTATTGAAATGGCCGATTTCGATAAAAAAGCTGTGTCGAGCATGTTTTTATTGTTAGATTACACACCTATTTAGTAAATCTTATGGATTAAAGTAGAAAGATGATTTGTTCCGCTCATATGCTCATTTTTTAAAAAGATCCAAGAGGGCTGTGCTTTAAGTAGTCCACAGTCAATAGTCGACAAGTCCACAGAAAGTTAATGGGCTTATAAACAGCCTCTTAGCTATTTATAGAATTGTCTATTATATAAATCTTATTACTTAATTAACGGGAAATAGTCAAAGAATTATTTTCTTCAGAACATTCTATGACTTGCACCTTTGAATCTGCGGTTATTTTGAATCTTGTTACAGAGCTAAATCCACCTCGTACAGCAGGACATTGACTATCATTGAAAACTGATTCTAATTGCAGGTTTCCACCAGGTAAAATTTCATTGACATTGTGAGAAACCTGACAAACTGGATTCAAATTAGAATTTGTGCCTTCTCCTTCGGCATACACCAAAAAGTTCTTTGCTGTGGCACCTCCTATATTTTTTACAGTAAATCTTAATGTTTTTGTTGCACTAATAAATGAAGCATTTTCTACTACCAAATCTGCTTCTTTACATTTCTTGTCGAACAAAGAACAACTTTGCGACGAGTAAAGAATAGCGATTGATGCAAATAGGTGTTTGAGTCCGGTTTTCATGGTTAATATCGTTTTTTTATCTGAATTTTTCAAATGATGGCTACGTAGTACAATAAAATATTTTTTACATACCTTATTGCACTGTAATTTAACTAAGTATAATTTTTGTTTTAGTTCCCTCCCCATCGGGGAGGACGGTCGGGCCGCTGCCTTTAGGGAGAGGTCAAAATAAACTGATTATCAATTACTTACAAATTCCACCCTTTCTTTCCCTCCCCGATGGGGAGGGAGGGACACGAAAAAAATGTTGTACTTACTTAAATTACACAGTACTTATAGTACTATACTATTTGTTTTCTGAGGATAAAACGCTAAAGTCTTGACTTTAGAAAGGTGTTTCATTAGGATAACGCCTCTGAATTTAACAAGCAATGAATAGTTTGAGTCAATGAAGCTTATAAGATTAATTAGCAATTCCAATAACTCTCCAGAGATTTGTGGCTGAGTCATAAATCAAGGTTGCTCCCCCTCTATTAGTAATTGTTAAAGCACTCCCCGTATTGGTTGTAATTCTGTTTGCAGCAGATGCAGAAGCACTTTCATTATTAATAGTCAAAGTAGTTCCTTGGCCATTGATAATATACAATATCATTCCATCTTGGCCACCCGCAATGCCGTTGAGTGTTACTGGTCCGCTTGCATCAAACTTGATTGAAGAACCACCACCTCTATTCAAGGCATTGATTGTACCAGAAGTTGTAATGGTTGTTTTTCTTACAACTATATCTCCCTCAATATCCAATTTTGCTGTAGGAGTACTTGTACCGATGCCAACATTACCCACCTCATTTATTGTCATTCGAGTTAAATTCGCTCCTGTTCGGAAATTCATTTTTTTTGCATCATAGTAAATACCCCCACTTCCGCCGTCAGTTGGGTTACTGAATACAATTCCTCTTTCATTTGCATCGGGAGAAGCAATTTCCAAATAATTATGGCCATTCCTTTCCATGAAAAGAGTTGGGGTGTATGTTCCTCCACTGTTTGGTATAACACCAGAATTACCATTATCTAAATGAAATTTTACACCCGTTGCTACTGAAGTTGTACCAACCCCTACATTTCCATTACTCTCAATAACCATTTTGGTCGAACTGTTCGTTGCAAAAAACATTTTATCGCTGTTATGACTATAAGTTAAGAATCCTCTTGTATTTCCCGTTGGACTTCCAAAAATAAGCCCTGCTTCTGATGTGGCAGGCGTAAGGAAGCTCAGGTATCCACTAGCAGAATTTTCTAATGTGGCTATCGAGGAACCAAACGCTGTTACAGCCCCCGCACTTCCTTTCGCCACATGAAGTTTTGAATCCGCTGTTGTGATACCAATACCGACATCGCCACTACTTTCTACAGATATTCTTTCTAAATTATTGGTTTTTACAACAAAGCCTTGTGCATCAGTAGTGCCAATAAACTGGGTTGCAGGGTTTGTTCCTCCATTTCCAGTTAGTCCCCAACCCGAAGAACTACCTCCACCAGTTTGTGCGGGTGTAGCAACTCTCCAGCGTTGTTTTGTACCATCATAAATAAGTGCAACACCACCATTACCGACAGGAAAATCTGAGCCATCTGGGGTTAAAATGCGATTAGCTGCAAGACTCGTGGTATTTTCATGTTGAAGAAGCAACTGACCTGTGGTGGCACCAGTTGGATAACCATTGAAGACATATACCAATAAACCATCTTGTCCGTCAGCTATACCGTTCAAACTTCCACCACCTTCAAAGATTAGCACTGAAGAATTGTCTCTTGGGTAATTAGTCCAACCACCATTAATTGTTTCTCTTTTTTGTTTACGTAAGGCTAAGTCAGAAGCGACTTGTAGTCCAGCAGGGGAAGTGCTCTTAGGGTCGAGTGTGATGCTTTGCCCAAAGACAAAAGCAGAGCAGCTAAAAAATAGCGTAGAAAGAATAAGTTTTTTCATTGTTTTATGAATGATAGTTTTTAGAATTATACGCTTCAAATTTTATAATTAATCAAAAGAAAATCGTACGAATTCGATTTAATGGTATAGGTTTCGATTTAACGGTTATTTGAAATTTGCCAGATGAACTTTAAGTTGAGTGCGTTTCCTGCGAGAAACAATTACTTTATGGTTATCAATCATCTGCACAGTATTCGTTGCTTCCGAAAAACGCTTTACACACTTAAGATTTATTAAGTAAGATTTGTGCGTGCGGTAGAAATCATATGGGACCAAACGATTTTCGAGGGTTTTGAGTGGCGTGGCTACCATTGTTTTTTGACCATTGGCAAAGTACAATATCGTATAATTGATGTCGGCTTGAAGCATGACAACTTCATGCGGGTTAATCTCTTGATACCCTCCGATGCGAATAAAATTTGTAGTGTTCACTGGCTTATTGTTTTTGGGTGTTTAATTCATTTGAAAGCTTAGTCGAAAAGTCATGAGAAACACCAACACCAACACAGAAAAACTTTCTAAAACTTTTGTTTTTTCAATAAAAATTCATTCTTTTGATTATGCTATTTTTCGACTGAACCCTACTATGAAATTTTTTACCCGAAAATCTACTGACAATGACCTGATAGATGGCATCCGTTCGGGCGGAACTCAACGGAGAACTTTTGAAAATAATCTTTATCATAAATACAATTACTTGATTCGTGATGCAGCTCGAAAACATAAAATTGAGGAAGAAGAGGCTTCAATGGCCTATTCGGATGCGGTTTTAACCATCATTGAGCATATTGTAAGTGGACGTTTTGAGGGGCGTTCTGAGCTTAAAACATACCTTTATCAAATTTTTTTTAATAAATGTGTTGATGTTATTCGTAAAAATGCGACTAAAGGGGCATATCACCACTCACTTGATGATATTTTAGAACCGATTCCTGACCCACAGCGTACTGTTATTCAAGATTTGATACGTAAGCAAGACCACGAAAAACTCAGAAATCTTATGACAAAGCTGGGGGAAAGGTGCCAGAATTTATTAAACCGTTGGGCAGAAGGCTATTCCGATCAGGAATCGGCCACTGAATTTGGCTATAATTCGGCCAACGTGGCCCAAACAACGAGACTAAGATGTTTAGAGAAACTTAAAGAACTTTATGGCAAATGAATTTTTAAATATTGATAGTTATTTTCAAGGTAAACTTTCAGCACAAGAAAAAGAGGCCTTTGAGAATAATCTTGCCAACGACCCATCGTTGGCTGAGGATGTTGTATTTTATGCACATGTAAAATGTATACAACGAGACCAGATTTTGAAAGAACGCCATGCCGAATGGACTACTCAATCAGGTAACAAAGTAGTTGGTATCAACTTCAAGTTAATTTCCGCAGGCATAGCGGCTATATTGTTGATGATAATTGGTGTTTGGCATTTTACGGGAAGCGATATTCAGCAAAGAACAAATGCTTACATTGAAAATGATTTAGACCAGTTGACAAACACAATGGGGGCTACTGATGATAGTCTGAAACTTGGAAAAGATTTGTATAATCAAAAAAAATACACTGAAGCGAGAGTTGTCTTCGATAAACTGATCAATAAATCTCCGGAAGCCATTGAATTTGCAGGCTTATCAGCTATTAAAATGAATGATGATGAGGAAGCAATAAAGTACTTTAAGAAAATTGAGCAAAATACCGAGCTTATCAACAATAAAGGGAAGTTTTATCTCGCGTTAGTGAAAATCAAACAAGGTAAAATTGAGGAGGGAGAACGTTTGTTGAATGAAGTAATTGATCAAAATTTGGGTGGAAAAAATGATGCGAAAAAAATTTTAGAATAAATGTGTTTGTGTTTTTATTGTTTTTTCGACTAAACTTTTGAAAGTTAATTTAAACTAACCCAACTGCAAAAAATAATGAAAAAGAAACATTTTTATCTAATTTTAATAGTATTGTTGCAAGGCCCTGTTTCCTTTGGTCAGCTCAATAATATGAGTACCGCATTCGAGTATCAGAAAGATGAAACTAGGCCCAGAGGTTCTGTTATTTTTATCAAAAAGAATGGAGATTTAGTTGTGAAGGATGAAAAAATTTATTTACTAAATCCAAACGGAAAAACCTACAGAGACAAAGGAAGAGAGGCTGCAATTATGGAGGTAATAAGGAAATACAAAAATTTATACAGATCCCAACGAAAAACCATACCGGATATCACTTATGTGGAATGTTGTAAAGGTAGTAACTTAATACTTTTGCGTGGGCAAGGCCTTGATGCTCAAACAAATCCTGACCCAGACGATGGAAGTGCAGGTGATAATAGTAAAAACCATCCTCCACATGCAGGTGAATGGGCATCAAATTCTTATGTATTTTCACCGAAACTTACCACATTAAATCGGAGTTACTCGCCAATTAATGAAGAAGATTGCACGAATTGTTCTCAAATTAAGGTTGCCATTTTAGATAATGGAGTCAATTTTGAAAAGCTGAATTTACCCAAATCTATGTTTTTTACTCGAAAAGAACTTGACTGTAATTCAACATCTGATGAGATAAGTGGTCTAAATTTCACATCGATAGGAGATAGGTTCGAAACGCAAGATATACCATTACAGGGAAGTAGTGATCCGCAAATATTTGAAAATATAGGGCATGGTACCTTAGTTACAAAGATTATTGCTTCAAATCAAAAGGTTAGGATCAAAATATTACCTATGAAGATAATGCATCACGGAGATGGCGTTTTGTTCGATGCCTTATGTGCCATGATGTATGCCGCCCAAAATAATTTTGATGTTATTAATTGTAGTTGGGGTGTAAAAGGTCTCAAAAATGAGGTTTTTGAAGATGTGATTCACTTACTGAAATCGAAGAATATAGTTTTAATTGCTTCGACAGGAAATGAAAAAAAACCATTAGGAAATGTACAGTCTGGGGGTTTTAATGAGAAATATGTTACTCATTACCCTGCTATGTTTGCCTTCAACAACCATAATGTTATCAGTGTCTCAAATACAGAATTGGGTAATTTTGGGTCAACTTACACCAGTTTAGAAGTGGAAAATAACAATGAACACTTGACTAATATTTTCCAGTTGGACGATAATGATAGATATACTTCCTATTCGGCAGCTTTGGTTACTGCATTGTTTGTGAGTAAATTAGAGCAAATAAGGGGTATTCAAATTAGATATGCTTCAAGTACAAGCAATGCCATGGGAAATTTAAAAACAATTTTTTGTAAACAATCAGATATAATCGTACAAACAGCCAGTACTAATTTGGCTCCTCAAAAAAAGTTAATAAAAAGAACAGCTAAAGTAGAATGAAAAAATTATGCTAAAAGCAAGTAAATACACCTTTTGGTTATTCTTACTATTAATTAGATATCAAGTTCAAGGACAGTGTTTAGACAATAAACCTTTGGCTGGATATTTCTCACAATTGCAAAAAAGCATCACCGAAAAAGACTCGGTGATGCTTTTATCATACAAAAAACAGTTTGAAAAATGCCATCTTCAAACTGATACTTCCTACACAAAAATTTTGTATTTTTTAGGAATTCTTTTTCAAGATAGGCATGAATATGACAAGGCAATTAACTATTTCCTACGAGCGAAGAGTGTTAATGCCAAAATCAATAGTTCGCCTCTGACTCAAATTAAAGTTTTGAGTCAATTATCTTACTCTTATTATAAATCATTCAATTATGTTGATGCCTTAGATACTTATCAGCAAATTGTATTATTAGGTCAATCGCAAAAAGAACTGGCTGTATATGTGACAAATGCCTACGAAAAACAAGCAAATATTTATAATCGATTAGGTGATTTTGAAAGTTCGATAAAAAAAGCACTTCTCGGCCAAAAAATAAGCAAAATGTTTGATGATCCAGAAATGGAAGCGTACAATTTGATTATTCTTTCCAAATCACAGAATTCTATTGGGGCTACCAAAGCGGCTTTAGAGAGTATTGACAAAGCAATATCAATCTTTGAAGGTAAAAAACTTGAAGAGGATTTAGCCGCTGCTCTTTCGGCTAAGGGATATATCGAATCTAAAAATAACGAAAAAGATAAAGCATTAAAGAGTTTTAAACGAGTGGCATCTATCTTCAAAAAGTTGAAAGATGACAGAGGCTACAGTTTAGCATGTCTTGATATTGGTTATGTTTATTATAAGCACACGGATCAGTTAGAAAAAGCACTTTCATATTATAATGAAGGCGTAAAATTTGCGACTTCCCCTTTCACTAAGGTACAATTATTTGATAATATTGGGGCAGTTTATTGGAAAAAAAAAGATTATAAAAAAGCTCTTGAATATTACCAGAAATGTCTAATTGATAATGGCTTTTTTAGATTTTCAGACGATAATATTACTCGTCTTCCCAAATCAATATCGTTGAAGTATACTGACAATAAACGAACTTTTCTAACGATTTTGCAGGATAAAGCCATCTGTTGGTTAGATTATGCAAAATCTGAAAATAACAAAAAAGAATTTCTCAGTTATGCCCTTCAAACCTATAAATTAGCCGATAAAATCATTGATTATATGCGTCAGGAGCATACCGGTACACAAACAAAGTTTTATTGGCGAGATAAGACTCGCTCAATCTACGAATCAGCCATTGAAACCTGTTATTTACTCAACGACTACGAAAAAGCATTTTATTTCTTTGAAAAAAGCCGTTCTGTATTACTAAATGATAAATTAAATGAACTAGGGGCAAAACAAAAATTATCTGAGGTCGATTTTCAGAAAGAAAAAGATTTCTTACACCAAATTTCAGAAATAAATATTTCTATAGAAAAAGCAAGCACTGAAAAACAAAGAAACGATTTTAATAATCAATTACTTGATATAGAAGAGCAACAAAGCCGTTTCATAAAATCGCTCGAAGCAAAAAATCCAGCATACTACCAAATAAAGTATGATACTACAACGATCTCTTTAAGACAATTTCAAAAATATTTATCATCATTTAAGGGGCAGGCGGTTGAGTATTTTATTGGTGATGCCGCCACTTATGCAATTGTAGTTTCTCCAAATTCAGTTTCAATAAAACAACTTTATTATAATATTGCCAATACCCAACAATTCCTTGAATTGTGTTCTAAAAATATCAATACTAAAACTGATCTGAACAAGTATTTATCGCTAGGTTCAGCTATGTATAGAAGTCTTATTCAGCCATTAAATCTTCAAAAAGGCCGTTTGATTATTTCTCAAGATGGTGCTTTTATACCATTTGAGGCATTAAGTAAATCGGCAACTAAGTATGAATATTTAGTACATGATTTTAAGATTTCGTACATCTATTCGGCTCAGTATCTAATGAGAAATCAGCAGAATTTTACTTTTTTACCTCAAAATAAATTTCTTGGCATAGCACCAGTCAGCTACAACTTGCCGAAACTAAACTTATTGAAAGGGTCAGCTGAATCGCTTGAAGCTATTGCGAAGAGTTATTTTTGGAGTAGTAAATATATAGGTAAAGAGGGAAGTAAAAACGCGTTTTTGGTAAATGCAAAAAAGCACCAAATCGTGCAAATTTATACGCATGCCTTTGCCGATAGCAATGATACCGAGCCACGGATTTATTTTTCAGATACTACCCTCAAAGTTTCGGAATTAAATTCGGAAGAGCAATTCAAAACAAATCTTTTGGTGCTTTCTGCCTGTAAAACAGGTGTAGGTAAAGTAGCCAAAGGAGAGGGCGTGTTGAGTTTAGCACGTGGTTTCTCCATGCTTGGTATTCCGTCAACTATTACCAGTTTGTGGAGCGTTGAAGATAAGAGTACTTATAAACTTACCGAACTTTTTTATCAGTATCTCAATCAAGGTTTACCAAAAGATGAAGCTTTGCAAAAGGCAAAAATTGATTTATTGAACGAAGGCTCATTACCCAATGCATGGGCTGGAATGATTTTGATTGGAGACGCTTCAAATATATCATCCGATTATTCGCATGTTTGGCTCTTGACTGGGCTTGTTCTGATAACTATTGTTGGAATTTGGTTTTGGAGAAAAAGCAAGAAATAAATGAGTTATAGAGCCGACCTGAAATAAAAAAGAGCGAGACAAACGCCTCGCTCTTTACTTCATAAAAACTGTGTTTATTATTTATTTGGATTCAATGCTGTGTCAATTCTTTGCAATACATCTTGTAAATGATATTTGCTCATTTTGTCGGTTGTCAATGGCAATGCCGCTTTGATTTCTCCTTTCAAGGCTTCCAAATGAGCTCTTGCGATTGATGGTAAGTCGGTTTTCTTCAAATCAACCATTCGGGTGTCATAACCATAAGTTGTTCCTTGTGGGATGTACGAAACCGCAGCCATTCCAGGCGTAAGCAATGAAGTTACTTTCTCAACAAATACTTTCTGTAAGTTACGACGATAAATGTCGATTACTTTCTTAGATTTCAATTCTGACCAAATACTTCCACGTAAATCGGTCATTAATTCATCTAAATTATAATTCGTTGCACTTGCCGAACCTGTTTCCATTAATCTTACGGCACGGTCGCCCGCCAAAAGATTATTCAATGTTGCTTCTTGGATAGCTTTTACAGCCTCAACACCCGTTTCTGGATTGATTTTGCTCAAGATATTTTTGTCGAGCATCCAAGTTGGCGTTTCAAAAACTTGGCGATTCAAGAAGTTAACAGCTTCTTTTTGAGTAGCTCTTGGCACAACTTCATACACTGAACCTTCCATGTCGTAAGTTTTCGGAGTATCGTAAATACCACCTACGTTTTTGGTTACGTGGCCAATGTATCTGCGGTATTGTCCAGTTACGTTTGCGTAAAGCTCAGCCAATTCCTTGTAAGATTCACCATTTTCTTTGCTCCATTCTGGCAAGTTTGGTAAAATTCTTTGTAAGTTTTTGATACCATAATCAGAAGCTTTCATGGCGTTATCGCTCAAATCTTCAGTTTGATAACGTGGGTCGAAAGGACTAACTTCAGTTCCAAAACGCTTGCGTGGGTCTTTTACTGCTTCTTTAGTCAATTCATTCAAGATAGCTTTTTCTTCGGCAGCACTTTTGGCATCAGGGAAATATTTATAAGCCCATTGAATAGCCCAGATATCATAATCACCGATGCGTGGGAAGAAATCCGTAACACCATCTTCTGGTTGTGCTACGTAGTTGAAACGAGCATAATCCATGATAGAAGAAGTGTGTCCGTTTTTAGCAACCCATTCTTTATCACGTAATTTCTCTACTGGAGTAGCCGAACTCGCTCCCATGTTGTGGCGTAAACCAATTGTATGGCCCACTTCGTGTGATGATACAAAACGAATCAATTGTCCCATCAATTCATCATCAAAGTTTTTCTTTCTTGAGCGTGGGTCAGCGGCTGCGGTCTGAATCATATACCAGTTACGCACCAAACGCATTACGTTGTGATACCAACCAATATGGCTTTCTAAAATTTCGCCACTACGTGGGTCGTGTACGTTCGGGCCATAGGCATTCTGAATGTCAGCGGCAAAATATCTGATTACCGAGTAACGAGCATCTTCCAATCCTAAGCTATCAGCCGGATTCATGTATTCACCACGAATCGCATTTTTCCAACCTGCTTTTTCGAAGGCAATTTGCCAGTCGTCAACACCTGCTTTGAGGTATTTTTGCCATTTTTGTGGCGTTGCTGGGTCTATGTAATAAATGATTGGTTTTTTAGGTTCAATCAATTCTCCACGTTTTTGGCGTTCGGCATCGGCTTGGTTTTTAGGCTCAAGTTTCCATCTTACCGCAAAAACCTCATTATCTGATTTTTGTGATTCTTCACCAAAAGTTGCGTATTGATTGGCAAAGTAACCAACTCGTGGGTCGAAATAACGCTTACGCATTGGTGTTTTTGGTAAAATAATCATCGAAGTATTGAACTCCATCGTTACGACACCCGCATCACGTGAAGCAGGAAGATAATTACCAATTTGCGGAATTGGAGCTAAAGAAACGCTCGGAGGAATCACACTGAAAGTTTTAGTGGTGCGAATTTCAGTGTTGATTGGATACGAACGAATATGTTGGATAAACGAACGGTCGGCTTGGAGGGCAGCAATTTTCAATAATTGCTTATTCACAGGGTCAAGCGAGAAAACTTGGTTGTCTCCTTTGAAGAAATCGGTTACTTCAATCACCGAAGATGTATCTTTTTTCAAAGCCTTTATATCAAAAACGCCAATAATTGGGTCTGCACTTGAATTTTTTACGGCTTGGAAAATTGGTTTTGTACTATCCGGACTCGCAATTACGAATGTTATCGAACGCAAGAAAAGTTTATTTTCTGGCCCTTTCTCCCATCTAACAACTTGGCGATTTACTTCTTCACCACCAAAAATACCACCACCTGCGGCTGTTTTTGAATAGCGAGTTACGGTCATGATGTCTCGACCCATCAAAGAATCACCGATTTCAAAGAAATACTTGTCTTCAATCTTATGAACGGTCATCAAACCTTTGCTGGTTTTTGCTTTGTCGGTGATTACTTCTTTGTAAGGTTTTGGGCCTGTCTTTGGTGCTTCGGCTGGTTTGGCTGGAGCAGCAGGGGCTGGGGTGGCTGGTTTAGGGTCTTCTGCTTTTTTTTCGTCTTTTTTCTGTGCATTTGCTCCGAGAGCTACACCCAAAATCAACGAACTTAAAAAAGTAAATTTTAATAATTTCATAAATTTGAATTAATAGTTTGAAGAATATTACTGGTAAAACTAAACAAAAATGCCAAATTTCGTAACAATCATTTGATGAACGGAGAATGAAACAAGACTAATGGACGATTTTTGTAGAAATAGATGACTTTCTAATAACCATACCCATTAAATTATGTTAGATTTTCGTTCAAAAAAAATATTTTTAGATTTACTGTAACCTTCTATTTCTTTTCGAGTAAGCATATTTAGAAACAAACAAAACGATAGATTTTTATGACCGATGAAACGGCCATGTTATGTGTTTTTAATGGTGAGCTGGACAAAGCAGCGATTTTGTACGAACGATACAAACGCCCTTTGTTGAATTTCTTCCTACGCTTTGGGGTAGAGTGGGAAACAAGCCATGACCTTACGCAACAAACTTTCTATCGGATGATTCATTACCGACATTCTTATCGGGATGGATATGAGTTCAGAACTTGGATTTATAGAATTGCTCGAAATTTGTTTCATGACCATCTGAAAGATAATCATCTGAAAATGAGTGAGTTAAAGGATAATCATGATTTTGAAGAAGAAGAAACTTTCGACGACCAAAATCATCAATTAATAAGAATAGCATTACAAAAACTACCCGACGAATATAGAGAAGTTTTACACCTGAGTAGATTTGAAGACATGAAATACGAACAAATTGCCGAAATGCTTAATGTATCGGTTTCGGTCGTGAAAGTAAGAGTGCATCGAGCCATCAAAAAATTGCGGGAAGTGTATTTGAGTTTGGATGTAGATGTATAAAGTAGGACAGGTTTTCAACCTGTCGTTTGCGAGGAAAAGTAGTTTCAATTATAGTTGACAGGTTACAAACCTGTCCTACAACGATAAAATGAAAAATAAAAAAGAAGAATTACTGGCTGATTTTTTGGAAAATAATCTTTCTGCCATTAAAAAGCAGGAAATAGAAGATTTCTTTGCCAAAAATGAAGGTTCTAAAACTGAGTTTGAAGAATCGAAAGAAATCTTCTTTGCTATTAATAAATCAACCGAGAAAGATTTCGATTCATCAAAAGATAAATTTTTCTATGATTTCCTTTCGGCCGAAAAAGAAAAACTTGCAGAAAAGCCACAAACAAAAGTCATTCGGTTCTACGAACGAACTTATTTTAAATATGCTGCCAGTGTGGCAGGTTTGGCTTTGGCTTTTTGGATTGGTAGGAAAACGATTGATAATCAGTCGAATACAGATGTATTAGTCGATAATAGTTCACCCAAAGTTATCGAAAAAGTAGTAGAAGTACCAATAGTGCGAGTCGATACGATTTACGTAGCAACCAAACAACTTGCTTCTGCCAAACAACCCAATGTGATGAATGAAATTGGTACGCTGAAAAAGGAAATTCAAGAAACCAAAGATTTATTGATTTTGTCGATGCTTAAAAAAGAATCACCATCTGAAAGGATTCAGGCAGTTAATTATAGTTATGATTTGCAACAACCCGACGAGCAAGTGTTAAAAGCTCTTATTTATACCCTTGATTATGACCGAAACGTAAACGTACGAATTGCAGCGGCCGACGCAATCGGAAGGTTCGGAAATAATACCAATGTGCGTGATGCACTCGTTAAGTCGTTGTTGAAACAACAAGAACCAACCTTACAGATTTCGATTATTGATATTCTCACAAAATACAATGAACGCAAGGCTTTACCTGCTCTTCGATTACTGGCCGAAGATAACTCTACATCGGAGTTTGTGCGTCAGAAAGCCGAAGAGAGTACTAAGCTTTTAAGTCTGTAAGTGTTTGATTATTAATTTATTACTTTTAAAATGAAGAATTTTCTAAAAACAAAAATTATGAAAAACTATCTAAAAATATCGCTATTTGCATTGATAACAATGAATGTTTTTGCTCAGAATAAGCAGAGTACGTTTAAGCAAAGTTTCAGCGGAGCCGATAAAAGAGTGCTAATTTTGAGTGCCAGCAACAACCTAACAGTTGAAGGAATTGCGGGTACTGAAGTAATCATTGAGTCGGATAAGCAAGAGCGAGAATTTCCCGAAGAAGCCCAAGGTTTGAAGATTGTTTCACCCGGTGGAGCTGTTGATAATACAGGTATAGGAGCCAGTGTGCAGCTTGAAGGAAATACACTTAAAATAAAACTTCCAAAGAGTAAATATTATGGAAATTTCGTTGTAAAAATTCCGAAAGATTTGAGTGTAAGTGTCAAAGAAAATGGAAATGCCTACGGAAAATGGTTGATAACTGGCATGAAAGGAGAAGTAGAGGCCGAAACTTCCTATTCAACACTGAACATAAAAAATGTGAGTGGGCCGATAGTAGCTCGTGGCGGATACGGTAAAATGTATGTCGAATACGACCAATTAAATCAAAGCCGTCCAAACTCAATCTCCGCAAGTGGTGCAGTTGATATTACCTTGCCCGCTGATACCAAAGCAAACCTAAAAGTACAAGCAACTTACGCTGATTTCTTTACTGATTTTGATATTGCCCCA
>NZ_JBMLRC010000494.1:2555-15592 GCF_049241225.1 Emticicia sp. | reverse complement strand
CCTAAAAGTACAAGCAACTTACGCTGATTTCTTTACTGATTTTGATATTGCCCCAGCCAAAACAGAAACAATAATTGATAAAGGTGAAAAGGGGGAAAAAGGAGATAAATCAGCAAGAATTAATGCTGCTTTTCCAAATGGACAGCAAGCAAAGGCGATTAGTATAAATGGAAGTGTAAGTTCTACGACTTTAGCTGAAGATTTAGTTAGACTGAAAGAGAGAGGTATTAATTGGAATGAAATTTCTGACTCTTCTGATTGTAATTGTAATAACACAAATGCTACCATCGGTACAATTAATGGTGGAGGTGTAAATCTAACAATCAGGTCAGACCACGGAAACGTCTATTTAAGAAAGAAAAAATAGAAACACAATATTATGAAAAAACAAAACGGTGCCTGAGCGAATTCGAAGGCACCGTTTTTATGCTAAAACAAATTCGTTTTTATCAATTTGATAGAAATTGCAATCAAAATCATTCCAAAAACTTTACGCAAAATATCTGCCCCAGTTGGCCCGAGAATTTTTTCGAGTTGTTGAGAGTTTCTTAAAACTATATAAACTACGAGTAAATTTAATAAAATTCCGATGATGATATTCTCGACTTGATAGGCGGCTTTCAATGAAATAATGGTAGTCATCGTACCCGCTCCCGCAATTATCGGAAAAGCCAGTGGCACAATTGAGGTTGCTTTACTATTAGTAGTTTCGTGTTTGAAAATGCTTCTTCCCAAAATCATTTCAAAACCGATTAAAAATAAAATCAAAGCCCCCGCTATGGCAAACGATTTGACATCAACGCCAAATAAACTCAAAATACTAATACCCAAAAACAGATAAGTTATCATCAAGCCACCTGCAACTAATGTTGCCTGCTCGGCGTGAATACTGCCTGCTTTTTTACGTAAATCAATAATTATAGGAATTGCACCTAAAATATCAATTACCGAAAATAAGATAATCGAAACCGAGATAATTTCTTTGAAAACGAAGTTCATTGGCGTAGTAAGGTTTTGAGGTTGTCGAATTCCCAATCTTCAATAGCTGGGAAATTGGCTATTCTGAAAGTGGTGTCTTTCCAAGCACCATAACCATTACCCAAAATTATATTATTTTCTTTAGCTTTTTGTTTTAAAGCCGAAATTTCATCAACCGTTCCTTTTATTGCAATAACTGTTTCTGACCTTACTTCTTCATTGGTAATCAATAAATCAAGAGTAGTTTCTTGGGCTATAAATCTATAAAAATCCTTTGCTCTTGATTTTATGTGAGTGCTAATGGTTTGAATATCAGGCACTTGCTGCATTACTCGCATTAGAAGATAAATGCCAAGAATGTTTGGTGTGTAATGTGTTTGAAACTTCTTGAAATTATCTCTGATGAAAAGTAGGCTGTTATAATGGTTTCGATTGCCAATTACTTCGGCACGTTTGATAGCTTTTGGCGAGCAAATCATCACGCCCATTCCAGCGGGTAAACCAAGACATTTCTGCACTGAAGCCAACCAAATATCTCCCGAATACCAGTCAAGTTCAACTCCTCCCAACGAAGATGTAACATCTATTGCAATGAGTGCTTCGGTGTTTAGTTTGCTAAAAAATGAATACTCGATTTGAGTGGCATTTGATGTTTCGTTTTGGGTAAAACACCAAACATCGGCATCGGTTGAATGCGATTTGGATATTTTTTCCTGAAAATCAGAACTTGTTGCTGATGTTTTTTTACCTAAGCGAGAGGCATATTCAAACCATTTTTCACCGAATGCACCATTAAAAGCATGATAACTATGATTTTTTACGAGGGATTGGCTGACGATTTCCCAACATTCGGTGGCTGATGAAGTAAAATAAACTTCGTAATCGTTCGGAATATTTTGTTTTTGTTTAAAGGCCGAAATGCACGCTTCAAGCATTTCCATAAAAGCCTTACTGCGGTGATTTTGACTCAAAATACCTTCATTCATGGCATCTTGGAGGTAAGTTGCCACTTGCGGATATACTTTTGATGGTCCTGGATAAAACGTTGTCAAAGTTGAGAGTTCTGAGTTGAGAGTTCTGAGTGGGAGTTTAAACAGAAAACTGAAAGTTTTATTTTACAATTCACACGAGTGCCTTAGTATTTTTAACTCAGAATTCAGAACTCTCAACTCAGAACTATTTTAAAAAGTACGCTTTTAAATCTCTTTCGAGTTCGGTTACTGAAACGGTATTGATGTTTCCATCAATTGCCAATGATATTTTTCCGTTTTCTTCCGAAATACATATTGCCGCAGCATCTGTTGCTTCCGAAATACCAAGTGCTGCACGGTGGCGAAAACCATAATTTGACGGTAAATCATCGTTGCTCGCAATCGGTAGAATGCAATGTGCTGCTTTGATGCGATTTTGGTTGATGATTAATGCTCCATCGTTTAGCAGACTATACTGACTAAAGAGCGATAAAATTAGTTTTTTAGATAAAACTCCATCAATAACATCGCCAGACTCAGCAAATTTGGATAAATCATCTTCTTTCTGAATGACGATAATTCCGCCCGTAAATTCACTCGACATCGTTTTTGCGGCTTCGATGATGCTTTTTAAAGGAAATTTTTCGTTCGAATTTATTTCTGTGCCAAGCAAATTGGAAAAAAACTGGTTGTTTGTAAGGGAGGTAGATTTGCCAACCAATAGCAAAAAACGACGAATTTCTTGTTGAAAAAGAACAATCAGGGCAATGGCTCCCACACCCATAAAATACTCTAAAATACGGGTAAGTAGCTCCAAACCAATGGCTTTTAC
The DNA here is from genome assembly GCF_049241225.1 of Emticicia sp. Lineage (NCBI taxonomy): Bacteria > Pseudomonadati > Bacteroidota > Cytophagia > Cytophagales > Leadbetterellaceae > Emticicia > Emticicia sp. Next base: position 12,811 of record NZ_JBMLRC010000494.1, on the reverse strand, counting down.
GATGAGATAGAACAAATATATGAGCAAATAACCCAAGAAAACCCTACTGGCAACACTTCCTCGAACTAGTTTATAAATGTAATAGAGCAGAAATGCAACGAGCGTTATATCTAAAATATCAGTCCACTTAACTTCTAAAAATCCTATTTGCATGAGAAAATTTCATTTTATATTCAAATTCGGTTTCGTAGTACACTTGAAAACCTGAGTTTTCATAAAACCGCTTTGCTTTTGGGTTGTTTTTCAATACCTGTAATTCGATTCCTTTAGATTTTCTTTGTCCATCTTCAATCACCTTATCAAGCAATTGGCGACCAAAACCTTGGTTTTGAAAGTCTTTTTGAATCAGAATATTTATGATTTCAAAAGAATGATTTTTTTCTTCTATCTCCAAATATCCGATACTTTGTTTTTCAAATTCGATAATCTGAATGTTTTCCGAATCAAATTCTCGTCTGTGCGATTCGATTTCGGTGTTGTAAACGGCATCGCTGTATTCTTTGAATGAACTTTGTTCGATTTCAAATGTCAAATCGGCATCGTTTTGCGTTGCTTTTCTGAGTAGAAGTTCCATTTTATCAATAACGGTTTATAAAGGATTTAAGATAAAATGAGTTGCCTTAAATTCAGAAAAATCATTTCAATACAAAATAAATACTTTTTGAGAATAGTAGATTGATTTTTAGTATTTCTTTCAGCAGGATAATGGCGAATTTTAATCTCTATTCCTTATTTTTAATAACTTTGGCTTGCTTTGCTTTCAGTTTTTGGGCCGCCTTTTCTTCATTTTCCATTACTCTCGCCAAAACTATTTTTCGGATAACTTCTGCTGGAAGTGGATTTTCGGCCGTGAAATGTATTGTTGAACCCTCATGTTTGTAGCCAACCAAGTCTTGTCCGAAGTGACCTCGTAATCCAGAACTCATGAAATAAAACGAGAGATGAGTTTTATAATAGCCAAATCCCACCAATGCCCCTTTGTACTTGAATGTCGGAATCATATAGCTGATTACCTCTTCGGCATTGGGTACTAAATCCTGTATTTGCTGACGCAATTCTTCAAGAGCGATACGTTCTTTTTCTGGTACAAACGAAAGATACGAGTCAATATCTTTCACGGCAATATTCTTCTCCATCATAAATAGTTAGTAACTGATTTGAAATAATATAAAAATAGCTCAGTAAAGCATGATGAATGCTTTTTATCTCTGTGTACTATCGACTATTGTCAGTTGACCACTCAATAGGTTTTAAATTGCAAACAAGAAGGGTGTAAGACTTTTGTATCATCGCTGATTTTAGTTAATAAACCTGTCTGTGGGTTTCGTCTAAAAACCACTATATTATTTGAACTCTGGTTAGCCACGATAACAAAATTACCCGTTGGGTCGATATTGAAATTTCGGGGTGTTTCGCCAAAAGTGGATTCATGACCTACTAAAGTCAAACGCCCATTTGATGCGATTTTAAAAATAGAAACAGTATTTTCTACTCGATTGGTAGCGTACAAAAACTTACCATCGGGCGAAATATGAATATCTGCACTGCTATAAATTTCTGCTTTTTTTTGATTCGATACTGTGCTTTGAATTTTGTTTAATTGCCCATTTTTATAAGTATAAGCAATGATATTTCCACTCAATTCTTCGATAGCATAAGCAAATTTTTGATTTGGATGAAAAGCCATGTGGCGAGGGCCTCCGCCGGCTTCGGTGTTGATAGTCAAGTGATTAGTTTCGATTAATGGTTTGGCTTGGCTATCATCAAACTTAAATGTTCTGATTTTATCACTACCTAAATCGGGCAGAAAAAGAAAATCGTTTTTCGGTGAAAGATTTGCGGAATGGATATGCGGTTTTTCTTGTCGTTCTTTATTGATGCTCGTTCCAGAAAATTGAATACTTTGTACGTACGGGTTGAGGCTGCCATCTCCATTTTTGCTTAAAACCGTTACATTTCCTTCTCCATAATTAGCCGTAATGACAAATTTATTGTTTTTATGCACACTCACATAAACAGGGTTTTCGCCATTGGCCGATTGTTTATTAATAAATTTCAAGCTACCATCAGCACTATTAATGGCAAATGCACTTACATTTCCGTGTTGAGGAAGTTTGGTTTCGGTGCAGGCATATAAAAACTTTCCATCGGGCGAAACCGTCAGAAAGGAAGGATTTATAATATTTTCGGTATTAAAAACTAAATTTAAAGCACCAGTTTTTGGATTGAGTTCATACACATAAATACCTTTATCGGGTTTACCATCGGTGTAGGTGCCAACAAACATCAAGGTTTTTGATTGAGCAAAAACAAAATTGATACTTAGTAAAAGGATAAATAAAGAGGTTAGTTTTTTCATAAAGTATATTAACTTAAAGTATAATCTTCAAAATTGGAACGCTGATAACGCAGATGCAAGCACCGCAGATAGTCACAGATTTTTAAATCAGTGTCTATCTGCGTTTGAAAATCAGTGTCATCAGCGTTCCATTATTTTATAACTCATTGATTATCAATATAATTATTTCAATGGTCAAGTGGGCGTTTTTTTATCATTCCTCCTTTAGTGTCTTTTACGCTGTTCATGACCACAAAGGCATTGGGTTCGATTTTTTCGATTTCGGTATTGAGTTTATTTAATTCCAATCTCGTGATTACGGTATAAATAATGTCAATATTTTTAGTTTCACCACTTTTTCCGTAGCCTTTTTTACCGCTATAAACAGTTACACCACGCCCCATTTCATTGATAATCATTTGTCTGATTTCCTCGTTGTGTGAAGAGATAATCGTTACGCCGATATACTCATCAATACCTTCAATGATAAAATCTAAGGTTTTTGAAGCAGCCAGATAGGTAATCATTGAATAAAGGGCAATTTCGACCGAAAGAAAATAAGCTGCGGCTGAAAAAATAAGCACATTGATGATAATGATAATATCGCCAATAGTTGTTCCCATTTTTTTGCTTAAAAAAATCGCCAAAACCTCAGTTCCGTCGATGACAGCCCCACCTCTGACGGCTAAGCCGATACCCGCCCCAAGAAAAAATCCACCAAAGATAGAAACTAATAGGTTATCTTGAGTAACATCGGGGAAATTCACTGTACCTACGCAGAGTGCAAGTCCAGCAATGGCTAAGGCTGTTTTGAGGGCAAATACTTTCCCCAAGATTTTATAACCCAAAAAGATAAACGGAATATTGATACAAATAATGAGGATATAAAGCGGAATTTGAGTCAAGGCCGAAATGAGCAACGAAATACCCGTAGCTCCGCCATCAATGAAATGGTTAGTCAATAAAAAACCTTTGAAACCAAATGATGCCGAAAAAATTCCAGCCGTTATCAAGATAATATCTTTTAGGTAGCGTTTGAGTAAGATTTTTAACTCACGATACCCTTTGGCCAGTTTATAGTCGGAGTATCTTTCTCCGCTTGCTAATTTAGGTAGCGTGGTTTTTGTAATTATTTTTTTCCAGAGTGAATTCATAGCTATGCTTATTACGAATTAAGTTTTTAAATCTGCTTTTCTTTTTCTCAGAAAATTGGTGAATCTTCTGTCAGTTGGGTATTTCCGAGTAGGTGTTAGGTTATTGAAAACCAACGCAACTATCAGTAAAATTAGTGTGCCAGTAAGTACGGGTGTTAATACATATAAATACCCCAGTTGTTTTACTTTGTCAGTGCCTATGATTGCAATCAATGCCGCCGCTCCCCCTGGAGGGTGGAGAGTCTTGGTTATTTGCATCATCACTATAGAGAGCGAAACCGCCAAAGGAGCGGTAATCCATAAAATATTGGGCATAATTTTATAGATAGTCACGCCTATAATAGCCGAGATAACATGCCCTCCAACCAGATTTCGAGGTTGTGCCAATGGGCTTTGAATGGCACCAAAAATCAGAACACTCGATGCTCCAAACGAACCAATTAGAAATACATTATCGATTTCGGCCAAGGTTTTACTTTGGATAAATGCAATGAGTGCGATACCTACAAACGAGCCAATAAATGAATAGAGGTGCTCTTTGGTATCGACCAAGGTTTCTCGGTAGATAACATATCTCGTCATCCTTAAAGCTCGTTTAAGTTTATTTCTTACCATTTTTTGTTTTGTTGTACTTATAGTGTTGTTGTGTGCAAAATATTTATTGGATTGGTTTACTTCAAAACCTCCATTTCGTTGATTTCGGGGCCACCACCACGATTAGCCGAACCTGCCACCGAATAAACCTTTCCGCCAACCACTGCTGCTCCTGTGCCATGACGCCCTTGTTTGAGACTTGGAAAAGGCACCCATTGCATTTTCTTGGTGTCGAATGCCTCAACTTCGCTATGGGCAGGTACTTGAGCCGCACTTTCACCACCAATGACCAAAAGTTTATCGCCAAATGCTACTGATGAATTCCCCGCTCTTTGCGTTGGTAAATTTAATTCGCTTGAAAGTGTCTGCCATGTTTTTTTCTTTAAATCATATACATCGACTGCTGCTTCAGTCAGATTCAAAACTTGGTTGATACGAGCCGTTGAACGTCGGCCGCCTGCCACATATAGTTTATCATTGATTACGGCTACACTTACGTGGTCACGTAGGTGAGGGGCGTCGGCCAATTTTACCCAAGTATTGGTTTTTGGGTCATATTCATCAAGCCATGCCACGTGGCCATCCCAATGCCCATCGGTAATTCCACAAACTGTATAAATTTTGTCTTTATAGACCACACAGCCAGCCGAACCACGCAAACGGTCTTTCGGGATTTCGGGGCCAACTCGCCATTCTCCTTTTTCGAGATTGTAGATATAAATATTCTGAATTGGGGTTTCGTGCGGGTAATTTCCTGTCATGGCCATCATTACATATACTTCGCCATTGTATGTAACTGCTTGCAAATGATGTATTTCGAGTGGAGTGTCAACTGATTTTGTCCAAGTTTGGGTTTTTATGTCGTAGATTTCCGTGGGTTTAATGCCACGTCCGCCCAATAATACGAGTTTGTTCCCAACAGCTGTCATGGTGTTTTCGTGGCGATTGGTGCAAGTATTTTTTGGAGTCATTACTTCCCACGTTTGGGCGTTGGCACAAAAAAATGATGTTCCGAGCGTAGTTAGTAGGCCGACTTTGATAAAAGATATAATGGTCATAGGGAAAATTGCTTAAAGAGGTTGATTGAGTAAGCAATTTAACGAAAAAAAAACTTTTTCGGAGAAGATAAGCGACAATGAAAGTATTTGTGTGGATAAGAACCTAAGCCTGTTAGCTTAGATTCTTTGGGATTTGTACGAAAGTTTTAAATTTATAATGCTTAAAGCGGTAAGAAATTGTAGCTTGAGCAAGCTTATTATTGAACTTTGAATAATTTGATTGTATAATCAAGTAATTGTTGATTACCATAATCACCGTGGCCCGGCACTACGATTTTAACATTTGGATAAGCTTTTTTTACTTTTTCTACGGTATTAGACCATTCGGCAAGATTGGCATCGCCTAAATACCCTTTGCTGGCATCAACTTCTTTCACCAAACACCCACCAAACATGACATTTTCACTCGGAAAATAACCCACTACATTATCTTTGGTGTGTCCTTCTCCAAAAAACTTGGCGGTGATGCTTTCTTTACCAACTTTTAGTGTGAGTAAATCTTTGAAGCCATTTTGCGGAACGGTGTATTTATTTTCTTTTGCCAATTCGATAGTTTTGAAATTAGCATAAGAGGGAATATTATTATCATGAAACGCCTTTAAACCGCCCAAACAATCATCGTGGAAGTGCGTAGGAATAACGGCATTGATTTTACAATGAAGCGTTTCTTTTACCCATTTGATGAGTTCTTCGGCACTTTTATCGTTGGTTGGGGTGTCAAATACAATAACTTCATCATTATTTCTGACCAAAACTCCATTGCAAGGTACATAGCCAAAATCATTGGTTTGTTTGAATGAAACGTGTTTAAAAGCATTTTCAGAAATTTGCGTGATTACCAAACTACTGGTTTTATAAATTTCTTTAGATTTGAATTTGGCTTTCTCTTGAGCAAAAGCACTGATGCTCATAATTGAGATAATGAGTAGTGAGAGAGTTTTAGTGATAGCTTTCATTTTTCTTTGGTTATTGATTGGTTTTTAACGGTTTACGTATTGACGATGGTGGGGAATTTGGAAAACGTCAGCTTGGATTTTGTACAAATTCCCAATAAAATTACAATGTTGAATTTTGTACTTCAGCCCCGCTATTGCCAATACGATGTTGTGTGCCGGTTTTCCTAGCGTTCTACAAATACTCAAGCCCAAAGTCTAAAAGGAATAAGATTCCAAGCGAACAGTACAACAATCCATTGCAATGCTAATATTAGTGCAATAAAATTCAATTTATTTTTTGGACTAAATATGCCATTTTTTAAATAATATCCGAACGAAAAAGCAAGTCCGATTGGTAAAAAGCAGCTTGCAAAAAATAACAGCATACTAGCGACTGTTTTGTCTCCTAGTGCAACAAAAGATTGCAGGAAGAAAAAAGGCATAGGCAACAAAAGAAGTATTGTTGCCATAAAAGAAGCAAAAATGGGATTGGATACTACTCTCTTTTTGCTTTTCATCATTTGAAAGATACCTGAAAAAAATAAAATTAGAAGCCCAATACAGCCCAATATAAAACTAATCCAATGGGCCAGTAAATAATAGCCACTTACTTTTTGATGTGTAGAAAAAGCATCGGAAATAAAAACTTTACCTGAACTATCTTTATAGAAAATATGTGAATTTTCCGATTTTTCTTCAGCAATTAAAACATACTTGTCCACTTGATATAATATTTTTTCAGCTTTTTGAAAGGGCGATAAAATGACCATGCTGTCATTGAGTTTAACTTTTGTAAAACCAGATAGTATGTCGGCATAGGCAAAAGATTCAACTTTGGGAAATACGGGAAGATAATAGCCCGCCCAATCTTCCAAGCCTTTAGTTTGAACTTTTTTGGGCCTGTTCAGAACGGTATCTAAGTTTAAATATTGGATAAGGATTTTATTGAAGCGTTCATAATTAGCTGTTTCACTATCCATATTGTGTGAAATGAAAAAAGCTTTTTTAAATTTCGGAAACCAATAAAGCATGGCATGATACCCAACAATATTACCCGAATGTGCTAATCCAATTTGTCCATGTCTATCTCTTAATATTGCTCCTAACCCATAACCGACTAACAAACCTTTCTGAATTGAAATGGTATTTTGGGCTTTTCCCATTTGTAACAAATAGTTATAGTCAATAAACATTTTACCGTTTACAGTACCATCACTTAATAAAAATTTAGCAAAAATTGCCATATCATAAGCTGTGGTAGTAAATTGTCCTGCTGGTCGTAAATACATAGGCAGGGAAGGAAATATTTTTTGTTTGTCCAAATGACCAAAAGCTAAACGCTTGTCCGCATTTTCTCCCACTTGCGAAACAAATTGAAACGTGCTGTTCGTCATTCCTAACGGCATCAACAGGTTTTTGTCTAAATAACTTTCATATTTTTCTTTTGTTACACTTTCAACAATCATAGCCAATAAGGTATAGCCCATATTTGAATAGGAAAAAATACTTCCTGGCTGTGTGTGAACTTTCAAAACTTTTGGGTCACGTTTAAATGCAAGCTCAAGCGGCGAATTAGGATGAGCACTTTTACTAAAAATTTGCCAAAGTCGAATATCCGTTAATCCTGAAGTATGGTCCAACAAATGACGAATGGTAATAGGGCAATTCTTTTCCCACTTGTTTTCAAAGCTAAGATGTGGTAAATATTTGCTTACTGGGTCGTTTAAATTCAATTTGTTTTCAGTCGCAAGTCTTAAAATACCTGTTGCAATGAGTGTTTTTGTGATTGAACCAATATGTACTTTATCAGTTGGTTTTAGGTGTGTACCAGTTTCTTTGTTACTTAGACCAACAGCATCATAAGTAATTTTACCATCTGCATCAACGACTGACCAAGCTGCACCTGTAAGTCCTTCTTCAATCAATGCTTTATTGATTTCATTTTTTAAATTTTGATTTGTTTGAGCAAATGCAGAATTTATCAAGCAAAAAATAAAAAGGTAAAATATTCTAAATTTCATCAACTAATGGTGAGGTTTCTTTAAAATAGTACACAACGAAATAGTATTTATAAAGGACTTGGATTTGAAATACAAAAGTTGAGCATTTGCACAATGCTTTATAGAATTATAAAAACTGAAAAACTTACATCCGCCAGTCTTTCATAAATACAATGTTGGTGCCTGCCGCTTTTTTTACCAGCCAAATGTCCATGAGCAAAAAGTCCCCAAGTGTCAGTTTGCAGAGAGTTGTCTCTGAACTGAACGCACAAATTCTGTAGAAACGTCCGCAAAGTCTGCAATCGTTTCAATGTCTAAACCTTTCAAAAGAGCTTTTGTAACGACCTCTGTTTTTACATTTAATTCTTTTCTATCCTCTGCTTCTTTAATTTTTCTGCTTTCTGCTTTAACCGATTCTGCATTACGAGCAATCAGAATCTCCAATGAAGCCTTTTCGTCAGGTGTCATTTTGCGACTGTCCAACTCATCAATGGCAACTTTAAGCCATTCCTCATCCCAAAACTTGGGGAATTGTGTCGGTTGGGTAACTGTATGTATCGTTTTCATCGTATAAATCAGTTTTTGTAAATCTGTTTGACAATCAACTTCCTGTAACTTAAATTTATCTAATTCTACTGTAACAAATGTCATTTGTTCGTCAAAAAGTTCGGCTTTTTCATTCCGTAGGTTTGCGAGTGTATGAAAGTCGTCATAAGGTAGAATATTGTTTGCCAAAATAGCTACGCAATAGATTTTTGTCAGCGTACCATAGTCAAATTTACCACGTTTTACCATTGCGTTGAACTTGTGCAAGGCATAAAATTTCATACGTTGCACAAAATATGGGATATCGCCATACTGCATTTCAACGATAAAATGATTGTCGTTTTCGTCAATACAAGCCAAATCAAAAATACCACTACGTCAGTCTTGGGTGATTCCTTCAAAGGTATTTTTATCAAATTTTACCTCTTTTATAGGTACTTCTGACTTGATAAGTGCTTGCAAAGCCTTACGCAAGAAAAGCGTATTTGCTTCATTGCCAAAAGTAGCCTTGAATCCATAATCCGAGATTATCGGAATAAATATTTGGTCGTCTGTGTATAATGCTTCCATGAAGCTAAGTTAATTCTTTAATTTAGAGATAAATTCGTTTCCAAATATTTAATACCTTTTTTAGTTATAAAAATGCGGTGGTTAATCTTATTACCATGGTCATCGTTAAAAAAGGTTATCTCAACATACTCTTTATCAATTAAGGTACTTAAAGCTGATAAATAATTGGTTTTATCAAAATTACTTTCTGTTTCAATTGAGGAAATTAAACCTCTAAAGAATATTCCACCCGTATCAGAAGCATAAAGTAAATTCAGCAAATATTTTAACGTTAATATTTACATACTACTTTGTTATATTGGGGTTATTATTAAGCTTCTTTTGCGGTAGCCACCAACTCTCAAATTTATGAAAGTTATATAGTACTTTTTGTATTTATTTGAATAAAATTAAGCTTCTTTCGAATTTTTATCGTCATACTTTCCATCTAAACCGTCATCAAATACTCCACCGAAATCCCATCAATTTTTTCAAGTTTACCAATCACTTGGTTGGTGAGGGTTTTTCTGAATTCGAGTTCCATAGTGCATTGGTTATCATAAGTTTGATTTCTGATTTTCAAACTAAATTCTTTCACTATTTTCATTACATCATTCATTTGCACAAACTCAAAACTAACATTATAAACATCATTGACGGTCTTTTCAACTACTTCTGCCACTGTCAGAGCTTCGGCCGTTGCAGATTTATAGGCATTGATTAAACCAGGAACACCCAAAAGCGTTCCGCCAAAATACCGAACAACCACTACCAAAATGTTGGTAATATCTTGCGATAAGAGGGTATTTAAAATTGGTTTTCCAGCCGTTCCCGAAGGTTCGCCATCATCATTTACTCTGAAATTAGTGCGGTCGAGTCCCAAACGATAGGCATAACAATGATGCACCGCTTTGAAATGCTCTTTTCTGAGATTATCGACCAATGCTTTTACTTCATTTTCGTGTTCGATAGGATAGGCATAAGCCAGAAATTTGCTACCTCTATCTTTAAATAAGCCCTCAACAGGAGCCTTAATTGTTTTATATGTATCTTCAAAAAGCATGAATAACGTGGAGCGAACC
>NZ_JBMLRC010000494.1:0-2455 GCF_049241225.1 Emticicia sp. | reverse complement strand
AACCGATTTATATCTTTTCCAATGAAAACCTCGGTCGGTTTGTTCTTCGGCTTGCCAGGCTTTATAAATCACGAGTTTGTTTTTTTCTTGAACTACATAAAAATAATCGCCCGCACCAGCCCACCAAGCACCACAAGCCGAAAGAGCAGTTTTTGGAATCTTATTTTCGGCATAAAGGCTTGGGTCGGTGATATCTGCATTACCAGTTATTTTATCAATTTTAGCTACTTTTTTGCCAAAATTTAGAAAAATATCTGAATGTGGTGCACCATTGGCATCTTCGGGATAAGTTTTAAAAGTAAATTTTGCTTGTACTGGGGTCGATTGGGAGATTGACATCTGAGCCAAGCAAATGAACAAAACAACGATAGTAAGTGTACGTTTCATAAAAAATAGGGGTTTGGTGATTAGAATTTTTGAAGACTTCCTGACTCGAAAATAGCTTTATTTTTGATGCCTTTTTGTGCCAATTCGAGCATAGCTTGAGCAACTTTTTCTCCGGCAATTACCTTATAATTATCGGGAATCAGCGGGGCAAAAAAGTCCATCACAACTTGGCCGATTTTTTCGCCCATGCGTGGATTCTCACGTTCGCCCGCCAACATTGATGGGCGTAAGATGATAAGAGTAGGGAAGTGTAAATCGCTCAGGGCTTTTTCTATTTCACCTTTCACTCGGTTATAATAAATCCACGATTTTTCGTCGGCACCCATTGCTGTGATTACTAAAAACTGTTTTGTACCATTAGCAAGTCCTGCTTTTGCAAAATTAAGCGGATAAGTGAAGTCAACTTTATAAAAAGCATCTTTAGAGCCAGCTTGCTTCATTGTTGTGCCGAGGCAACAAAAAATATCATCAGCAACAATTTTTGAAGCATCCAGATTATCAAAATCCATCACGAGTTGTTCGAGTTTTTGATGCTCAATCGCCAATTTCTTTCTGACTATGATAGTTACTTTATTGTAGTATTGGCTTGCCAGAAGCTTATGAGTTAGGTGTTTTCCGATGAGGCCTGAGGCACCAACTACAAGGGCTGTTTTCATTATTTTTAGTTCTGTTATAGACGAAGTGAATCTTCAAGCTACAATTTATCTTCTTTTATTGAAATCTATGGTATGATACCCTACTAATTTTTCTGCACGGGCCGTGACGGGGCGGTGATAAATAAAAATTTCGTAAGTGTTTTGGGTTTCGCCAAAATTCCCTTCAAAATACACCTCATCGGTTGTTTTATTAGGTTTTTGAGTAACGAAATCATAATTATAAACGCCTTGTTTTAGTCGAATAGTGGCCGTGTATCCACCAAAATTATTGTCATAGACCATTTCATTGGTTTTGTCGAGTCGCCAATCGTTGAAACTCCCATTGACATAAACTTTTTCGTTAGCATCTTCCAGTTCGTGAGTTTTAAGGCCAAAAGTCATGTATATGTAATCAGAATCTAATGAGCCATCTGTCCCTTCGCGATTATCTACCACATAACAACCATCAAAGTCATTCGACTCAATATATACTGTCTCGCTGCGATTATTTTGAGGCGAAACCCACATTTCGTCTTCCTTTCCTCGTCGGGTTTGGGCTATAAATTGACCATTGTAATTGGTACTTCTTGAATCAAAAAAGCGGAATTCGTTGCCTGCCGGAAACACATTTTCATCATCGAAAAAACGATATTCAAGTTTCGACATTCCCTCATTGACACTAAATGCCTTTAGGTTTCTGACGGTTTTATCCCATCTGAAATTTTGACGAATAATGATTTTCAATTCATCGCGTGGCGACATCAAACGGTAGCCTCCGTAATTTACTTCAAAATCTACTTGTTGGTGAGTTTTGTATTTTGAAGGAGCTTGAGCTTGTCGAATCGTGCCAAATGCTCCAACCAAAGGTTCGTAAACCATGAAACGTTTGCTGAAAACAATATCATCTTTGCGGCGTCCACGCCACGCTACAAGCAGATAATTGCCTGATAGTAAGACCTTTGGAATCTCGATTTTATAATGATAGTACGGCACTTTTGTTGTGCGAGAAACCTGATAATCATTCACAATTAGGTCGTTATACTCAGGCATATATTCTATTTCAGAAAGAACCGATTGTTTCCAATCATACGTACAATGTAAGATTTTTACATGATATTGCTCGTAATTGGCATTCAAATCATCAAATTCGAGCCAAAGGTTTTTAGAATCATTGAGTGATAAAACTGGTGGATTGAGTGTTCGTGCAGCATCGTTTGCATCGCCAACGAGTGGGTATAGTAGCACGGTTTTTATATTTGGTTCGTAGGTGAAATCTTCAAACCGAAGGGCTTTTTCTTGACTGAAAGCAACAAAATTGATTAGAAATAAAACTGAAAAAAAGTATTTTCGCATGGAGACAATTATTTTTTCAAAGCTAACGATTTTTTGTTGATTTTATTGGTGGAATTGTTTTTAACATGCCTAAAAACAAA
>NZ_JBMLRC010000493.1:0-2788 GCF_049241225.1 Emticicia sp. | reverse complement strand
ACATTTATAACCCAAACAAAACCAAATTTGAGGTCTGGACAGTGAAGTTGAAGTAATTTTTTAGCCAACTCATCACATGAATTTCCATCCAATGAAAAATACTAGACCATGAGCCATCTTTTACATATTTTCTTAGTTACTATTCTTTTATCTATTTGGGTTGGTAGCCAATCTTTTATTTACAGTCAAAAGCAAATTGTAGAAAGTCAAGAGATAAAATTACAAAAAAGTTTAAGAATATTTTCAAAAGACTCTGTGCAAAATGCTTCATCTTCAATAATGGAAGTTCAGAGCAAAAACCAAGGTTTTTCTTTTCCTCTTTTTACTTCTGAGCAGAGACAAAATATTGTTAATCCTGATGTTGGTTTGATTGTCTATGATACTGACCAAGATAAACTTTATTTTTTTGATGGAACATTGTGGCAAGGACTTGAGATTACTAATTCAAAGGATACCTTTTCTTTTGAGCTTTCAAGTGAGCCTGCAAATACTTTTGGGGAAGAGTTAATCATGCAAGATGGCTTTGCCTTCATTGCTGCTGCTGATCAAACAGTTAGTGGTAGGTCATATAGTGGTGTTGTATATTACTATCAAAAAAACGCCGAAAATTATTGGGTTTTAAAACAAATAATCAGACCTGATATTGTTTTAAGGGATAATGCCTTTGGTTTTTCCATGAGTTACAGAAATGATACTTTAGTTTGTGGCTCTAATATGGGTGTTTATGTTTTTGCAAAGAATACAAGTGGGGATTTTATTGAAACACATAAAATAAACATACCAACCGTGACAGAGTTTGCCCCCTATCGGGTTAGTTTGTGGCAAAATTATTTAGCTGTAGTTTCTTCTGGAGCCTTTTTTACATACAATGATGATGTTATTTATATTTACCAAAAGAATGGTAATACTTGGAGTTTATCTCAGACAATAACTGATTCCAATGACCTTTTACTCGGATTTTCAATTAGTATGGATAATGGGTTTTTATTTCTCGGAAATGGTGGAATTGGCGAAAATGCCCCGCCAGATGTAAATAAATCTCGAATACATATCTACAAATTACAAAATGGACAGTTCAATCTATTTCAAATAATAAAAGAAAGAGGAGATGATTGGTTAGGGAAAACAGTCAAATATCACAATAATCAATTATATGCTAATGTTGAAAATGGAGTCAATATATATACATTAGCAAACAATTCGTGGTATAAAAGCGATTTTGTAAGTATTCCTAATCCTTTAGTTGTTAATTATTTTGACGTTTATGGAGAATATTTACTGAATGGCGAAGATGGTACGAGTGTGGACGAATTTACAAATTCTGGAAGAGTTATTTTTATGAAGAAAACAAATACAGGTTGGATTAAAAACAGTGTACGGACAGCCCCAGATATAGAATATTACACATGGTTTGGGCAAAAAGTAAGTGTTTTTAAACAGGACTATATGATTAGCGGCTATTCTGCCAAGAGAAACAAATATTATGTATTATTCGGCCGTACTTATGAATAAATTAATAAAATATTCGATTCAATTGCTTTGCGTGACTATTTTGTCAACTGCTCATTCCCAACAAAGTATTACTCCAAACGGCACAGAACTAAAAGGAAAAGTATCCATTTCTGATAATAATGCAACGTCCTCTTCAAGTGCGATTTTGGATATTCAAAGTACCACAAAGGGAGTTCGCTTACCCGTAATGACGAGTGCTCAACGAAAGGCAATCGTCAACCCAACAAGAGGACTGACAGTATTCGATTCGGATTATTTGACCTTATTTCTATATGATGGCTACAATTGGTATCCTTTAGCCAAAACCAATACGCAGTATCTTCCAGCCGTTAGCCGCACACCAAGTGGGCTTTCAAATGCGGCTAATTTTGGCTCTTCGGTTTCTATTGAAGGCGAAATTATTGTGGCAGGTGCTCCCAATCATAATAATAGTAGGGGAGAAGTGTTTATTTATGAAAGAACAGGAGGTGTTTGGAACTTAAAGACCCAAATAATAGCAAACGATTTGCAAACAAATGATTTATTTGGAAGTACAGTTTTGATAAAAAATAATTATATTATAGTAAGTGCTAAAGGTAGTAACTCAAATAGAGGAGCAGTCTATATTTTTGAAAAAAATGGAAACAGTTGGCTACAAAAGCAAAAAATAACTGCAAATGATGCTCAAAACGGTGATTATTTTGGACATTCAATAGCCTTTAATGCTACAAATAATCTATTGGCTGTCAGTGCAATTGGTAAGAATACATCTCAAGGAAGTGTGTACACCTACAATTTTAGTAATAACCAATGGAATCAAAATGCGATATTGAATGCCTCAAATGGAGGAGCTAATCATCAATTTGGTTTTAGTATTTCTCTTGAAAATTCATATCTTGTCATCGGTGCTCCTTTTCAAAATAGTAGCAAGGGTGAAGTTTATATTTTCCAACAAAATTTTAATGGAACTTGGAGCGAAACAACAAAATTAGGAGATATATATACTCAACAAGGAGCTCGTTTTGGTTACAGTGTTTCCATTTCTGGTAATACAATTGCTGTGTCTTCACCAGGTGATTCTCCTCAAAAGTATGGAATTATTAAGTTATACATGAAAAATTTTGACGGCAATTGGTATGCAGGAGGTGAAACTTTAAATGGTAAAGTAAATGACGGTAATTTTGGTTCGTCGATACATTTA
Source organism: Emticicia sp. (assembly GCF_049241225.1). NCBI lineage: Bacteria > Pseudomonadati > Bacteroidota > Cytophagia > Cytophagales > Leadbetterellaceae > Emticicia > Emticicia sp. Next base: position 96 of record NZ_JBMLRC010000493.1, on the reverse strand, counting down.
TCGGGAAATTATTTGATAGTTGCGGCCGAAACTGAAGATGTAAATGGAGTAACTGACAAAGGAAGTGCTTATGTCTATTTCAAATCATCAAGATAT
>NZ_JBMLRC010000492.1:7543-17309 GCF_049241225.1 Emticicia sp. | reverse complement strand
ATTTGGGTAGTAAAATATGTATCCCATTTACTTGTGCCTCTGGTAACAATATTAGGACTGCCGAAACCATAAATAGAACGGCCGTTTTGGCTGGGTGTTGGATTTGCGGTTACCACATTATATTGTGGGGCAATGTTTGCAAAATCAGCTATTCGGCTCGCCCCAGTTAGAGCCGAGTAGTCTTCACCAGCACGGTTGGATAATACAGCTCCAATTGGTGAAATCGGACCTAGTACAGCTGGGTCAGGAAAATCAGTTTTAGCTACATCATCCAGATAATCAAAAGGAGTGATGCGGAAACCGCCTTCAAATCCCAGATCAAACTTTTCACTTAATTTAACTTTTAACCCTAAACCTACTGGAAAGACAGGCTGAATTAACGAGTAGGATTTGGGGTAGGTATTATCAATTCCTTGCCCAGATGTTTGTTTGTCTTTTAAGGTTGTCCATACCCCCAAAGTAACAACTCCAGACCCTGGATCAACTTCGGCAACATCTCTTGCTTTTGGATTGTGGGCGTAAAAACCGAAACCAATAAAACTGTAAGGCATGATGACACTACGCCCTTGTGGGCCTTTACTATATTGAGGCAAAAGATTGAATAAACCTGTAAGACTAAACTCTTTTATGTCATTTCTAAAATGTAGATTACGGATAAATTGACCACTAAACTTTTCTAAATTACGCTGTGAGTAGGTATAATCATCACCAAGAATCCTGGCCCAAGTGAAACCCACACGAGCTGCTACTTGTGGAGACAACTGACGAGTATAATTAATGGTAGCATTCCATCGTACATTGGTAATAAGACCATAGTAAAAATACTTGTATGAAGAAAGGTCACCAAAATAGTGCGAACTACCACCACCAATACCTACGGTAGAATATTGATTGAGTTTATTTTTTTTGCTGAAAATACCAGATTGAGCGAAGTTTTCTTGAGTTGCCAAAAGCACTATCGAAAAACTTAGTATTAGGCCAAATGCCAGTTTGTTAGGTTTTAACAATTTCATACGAATTAGTAAGGTTTGTCGAAATATTTAACGTAATCACAGAAAGTTTTATTGTTAATTTCGGGCATCAATACCCCATTTTAGTTTTCCTCGTAGTGTACTTAGGAAATCATCGCCCTCCATTCTGACCATTTTTGCTTTGAAATCTTCTTTCTTAACGGTTATGGTAGTTTCTTCGTCAGAGCCAATAATTTTCGCTCTCGAATCCATCGACACCAGAAAATTATTACTTCTACTTTCTACTTTGAAAGAAATAACACTGTCGTCGGAAACAATCATTGGTCGAACAAATAAATTGTGCGGACAGATTGGTGTAATGATAAAATTGGCCGAATGAGGCATCACCAATGGCCCACCGCAGCTCAACGAATATCCTGTAGAACCCGTGGCTGTTGCAACCATCAGACCATCAGCCCAATAGGTATTCAGAAACTCCCCGTTGATATAGGCATGAACCACAATCATTGAAGACGTATCTGTTTTTGAAATGGCTATCTCGTTAAGTGCAAAATTCGTGCCCTCCTCAAATAGCTCGGTCTGAGAACTTGCCGAAATCATAGTTCGCTCGTCAACTGTGTAATAACCATTAATTAGTTGATAGACAGTTCGTTGGATTTTTTCGGGAGAAATAGCGGCCAAAAAACCTAAACGACCAAAATTGAAGCCCAGAATCGGAATCTCACGCTTGCCTACGTGGGCGAGGGTTTCGAGGAAAGTTCCATCGCCTCCGAGACTAAAAGCAAAGTCGGCATCGAAGATTTCGTCGGGTGTAGTATAAACGGCTTTGGTATCCAACCGAATCCCAGATTGTAGAAGAATACGCTTAAATGGCTCAGAAACCTGTATTTCAACTTTGTGTTGCTTCAATTCGTCGAAAACCTGCTGAATATACGGAACAGATTCTACACTAAATTTTCGACCGTGAATGGCTATTTTCATTGGAAACCACCCCCCCGCCCCTAAAGGGAGGCTTGTGTTTACATTCGTTTGAGGCAAAATACTAAGGGCAAAAATACAAAGGCAATGTTACAAAAGCTATTTTTAATCATCACAAATCAAAACCTTCGCCTTGTGTAGGAATAAAAACGTCTTGAAAACCAGCCTTATTTAGGCGGTTTTTAAACATGAGTTGATTATCAGTTTCGCCATGAACTAAGAAAAGTTTCTTTACTTTAGAGGCATCCTGACACGAAAGATGTTTTATCATTTCTTTATAATCAGCATGAGCAGAAAACGAGTCCATGATTTCGATGTCAGCCTTACGTTTGAAAGTTTCTCCGAAAATTCTTACTTCAGTCGGCTTTGTTTTTAGAATCGCCCCCAGACTTCCTGGTGAACAATAGCCGACCAATAAGATAGTAGTTGATGGTTTTTCAACGTTGTTTTTGATGTGGTGTTTGATACGCCCAGCTTCGGCCATGCCTGACGATGAAATGATAATACAAGGCTCTTTACTCTCATTCAAAGCCTTCGACTGCATAACATCGCTTATATAATGTAAATTTTCGAAATTAAACGCATCGCCATCTCGCTTGATATATGCCAAAATTTCGGGGTTGAAACATTCTTCGTTGTCTTTCATGGCCATTGTGGCTTTTACCGACAGTGGGCTATCAACATAAACTGGTATTTGTGGCAAAAGGCCTTCATGAGAAAGTTGGTCGAGGGCATAAATGAGTTCTTGTGTTCGGTCAACAGCAAATGCTGGAATAAGCAGTTTGCCTTTTTTCTCGATACAAGTTTGATAAACTATTCGCAGCAGGTGTGTTTTCATATCGGCTTCTGGTTCGTGTAGTTTATTGCCGTAAGTCGATTCACAAACAATGTAGTCCGCCTGTGGAAATGGCACGGGGCTTCTCAAAATCTTATCGTCAGGTCGGCCAATATCACCCGTAAAAAACAAAGTTTTGGTTTTATATTCTTCCTCGAAAGTCAAATAAATACCCGCACTTCCAAGTAGATGGCCCGCATCGTAGAATTTAGCAATTACACCTTCTTCTATCACAAAAGGGTGTTCATAATCTACTGTTTTGAAGAGTTTCAGGGCTGCTTCTACGTCATCGGCATTGTAGAGCAGCTCGTATGGTTCTTCGTTTCGGCCAATTCTTCGTTTATTGATGCGTTCGAGGTCTTTTTCTTGAATATGAGCCGAATCCATCAACATTATTTCGCACAAATCTTTAGTGGCGGGTGTGGCGTAGATAGTTCCTTTGAAGCCTTTTCTAACCAAACGAGGCACAAGACCAGTGTGGTCGATGTGAGCGTGGCTTAAAATAAGAAAATCTACCTCTTTGGGGTCAAACCCAAATTGTAGATTTAATTCAGTTGTGCCGATTCCTTGAAAAAGGCCACAATCCAGTAATATTTTTGTTCCCTTGTTGGTTGTAATGAGGTGTTTGCTGCCCGTAACTCGTTGAGCCGCTCCGTAGAATTGAATTTTCATAATACTCAGCCCAAATGGCGTTTTGTTGTTTTTATGCAAATAAGAGAAAAATTTTTTGTCAAAAAAAGACCCGTAAAAGAAATGTTGATTAATGGCTTAATTGAGTTCAGAAGTTATTTGATAATTACCCCAAAATTTTAGAATAATCAGTAAAATGGTTTTATTTGTAAAAAAATGCAGTAAAAATGACTTATCCAGTTGCCGAAATACAGCAAATAATAAGCGAAGAACACCAAAGTCGCTTAATAGATATGAGTATGTTTGAGATGACAGACGATGTTTTTTTTGCTTTCTGTCAAGCTAATGACCACCTAAAACTCGAAAGAAACCCCGACGGAACAATTCTATTTATGGCACTTACAGGAGGAATTTCAGGAGAAAATAACTCCGAGATTACAACAGATTTGAATATTTGGAAACGCCGTAATGGCGGTCATGTTTATGATTCATCAACGGGTTTCAGATTAGTTGACGGATCGGTGCGTTCGCCTGATGCTGCTTGGGTAAGCGAAGAAAAATATGCTCAAATTTCGGAAGAAGACCGTAGAAAACATTTGCCAATTGCTCCCGAATTTATCGTGGAACTCATGTCAGAAACCGATAGCTTGAAAGAAGCTCAAAATAAAATGCTTTCTTATATTGAAAATGGTGTTTTGTTAGGATGGTTGATTAATCCCAAAATGGAAACTGTTTACATCTATCGTGCTGATGGCACAATTTCTAAAGTAGAGGGTTTTTCTCAAACTCTTTCGGGCGAGCAAGTTTTGGCAGGTTTTGAGTTTGATTTAAGCTTATTGAAAAAATAAATTGAGTTATAAAAAAGAAGGGTTGAAGTGTAGTTTTTATACTTCAACCCTTCTTTTTTATTTATGCTGAAACTTACAAATTCACGCCACGTTTCCACGGAATGAAATCGTCTTGACCTAAAAGTTCGGCTTTTGTTAGGTAATCTCCGTTGGCGAGTCCAATCAACCAATTCAACAAAGATTCAGCATTTTGCTCAATAGTTTCTTCGCCCGTGATGATTTTACCACAACTGAAATCAATAATATCAGGCATTTTTTCGGCCAATTTATTATTAGTCGAAATCTTAACGGTTGGCGTTACTGGGTTTCCTGTTGGTGTGCCAAGCCCAGTTGTAAATAATATGATTGTCGCACTCGAAGCGGCCATTCCTGTTGTTGCCAAAACATCATTTCCAGGCGTACAAAGTAAATGCAAGCCACCTTGTGTAGGTTGTTCGGTATAATTTAAGACATCGGCTACTGGGGCATTTCCGCCTTTTTTGGCGGCACCTGCCGACTTGATAGCGTCAGTAATTAATCCATCTTTGATATTTCCGACCGACGGATTCATATCGAAAGTTGCTCCTACGGCGGCTGCTTGGTCGGAGTATTCTTTCATTAAATCGGCAAATTTTTGTGCTTTGGCTTCATCAACACAACGGTTGATTAATTCTTGCTCAACGCCACAAAGCTCTGGAAATTCTGCCAAAAGCGTCGTTCCGCCCAAACTTACCATAATATCAGATAAATGTCCGATAGCTGGGTTGGCCGAAATCCCCGAAAAACCATCCGAGCCACCGCATTTCAAACCAATGGTTAATTTGCTGATGGGAGCTGGCTGACGAGTTTGTTTATTGATTTCGATGATACCTTTGAATGTCTCACGAATGGCATCCGACATCATCGTGTGTTCGGTTCCGTAGGTTTGTTGGTCGAAATATAAAATCGGACGCTCGAACTGAGGGTCACGTTTCAGAATTTGCTCTTTCAGATAATCAATCTGTGATTTTTGGCAACCTAAACTCAAGACAGTTACACCCGCTACGTTGGGGTTGACAATCATTCCTGCAAACAAATCGCAAAGAGCATCAGTATCTTGATTAGTGCCTCCACAACCCGTTTCGTGCGTCAAGAATTTGATACCGTCAACATTTTGGAAAATATGCGTAGGCGAAATTTTGATTTTTTCGCTGCTTGGGTCGGCCAAGGTGATAGTGTCGAGGGCTTCGGTATTTCCCGAATGAAATGCCGCCAATAAATCTCTCACTTGATTACGGTAGATTTCGGGTTGAGCATAGCCAAGTTCACGCTCAAACGCATCTTTCATAATCATGATATTGCGGTTTTCGCAAAAAACCAAAGGCACAACCAACCAGTAATTACGAGTGCCTACACTGCCATTGGCTCTATGATAACCATTGAAAGTTTTACTTTTCCATGATTCTACATCGAGCGGAGTCCATACAGGAGCAGGTTGACGTTTTTCAACCGAATAAGGATCTGACTCGTGTTTGAGATTGAAAGTGGTTATTTGAGCTCCACGTTTGATGGGCTGCGTAGCTTTTCCTACCAAAACGCCGTACATGGTCACGTGGTCGCCTACCGATAAATCTTCAGTAACAAATTTATGTTTTGCTTCAATATCGTGTTGGATTTCGTAACTTTCGTTGTCGTAATTTACAGTTTCTCCACCTTTTAGGTTTTGTAAAGCAACAATTACGTTGTCGTTTTTATGTAGTTTCAGAACAGTGTGCATAGCCATGTACCCCAAAAATATTATAGGTTGAATAATTATTTTAGCAAATGTAGTTGCAATTTATTTTTTGTTCCAGAATTGACAAGTAATTTTGAAGGGGAAAAGTGGTGTTTTTTGGCCAAATATCAAAAAAATATTAGAATTAAGTTATTTTTCACAAAAACCGATTTTGTAAAAAATAGCATTCCGTATAAAAATCATATTAATCTTTTTAATCATCGTCTAAAATGTTTCGTCTTGACAATAAAGTAGCCATCGTTACGGGTGGAGCCAGTGGTATCGGACTTTCTATCTCTCGACTCTTTGCCCAGCAAGGGGCGGTCGTACATATTTTGGAACTTAATATCGACCAAGCCGAGCGAGAGGCCGACCTCATTAACGCCAATGGTGGCGAAGCGTATTTTCATAAAGTAGATGTATCGAAGCAGAAAGAAGTTAAGAAGGTTATTGATAAAATAGCGAAGGAAAATGCCATTGATATTTTGGTGAATAATGCAGGAATAGCCCACGTAGGAACCGTAGAATCGACAACCGAAGAAGATTTAGACCGCATTTACAATGTAAACGTGAAAGGAACTTATAATTGTCTGCATTCGGTTATTCCTTACATGAAAGACCGTGGTGGCGTAATTCTGAATGTGGCTTCGATTGCAGCAACGGTTGGGATTCCAGACCGATTTGCCTATTCGATGTCGAAAGGGGCGGTTTATACCATGACTTTACAGGTGGCAAAAGATTATTTGAAATATAACATTCGTTGTAATAGCCTTTCACCCGCTCGTGTACATACGCCATTTGTGGATGGTTTCTTGAAAAAAACCTACCCAGGTAAGGAGAAAGAAATGTTTGATAAACTTTCAAAAACTCAGCCAATCGGACGAATGGCAAAACCCGATGAAATTGGTTCGCTGGCGGTGTATCTTTGCTCTGATGAGGCAGGGTTTATCACAGGTTGCGATTATCTAATTGATGGTGGTTTTGTGAAATTGAATAATTAAATCGTGGGGCGAACATCCTGTTCGCCGTATAAAATAAATATTCGTAAAAGTGACAGATTACAAATCTGTCCTACATTGATTGCTGTTAATAACTTGTTAAAGAATGGTAACTTTTAAGTGTTTTTCTTAAAAATCGACTAATTTGCTATTCAAAACATCAAAAAATACATGAAAAAGACATTTTTGCTTGGCAGTTTTCTTCTTATCATCAATTTTGCGTTTGCACAAGGCATAGCGTTTGAACCCACTATTGAGGCCGCTTTTCAGAAAGCAAAGGCTTCAGGAAAGAACGTTTTTGTGGAATGTTATTCGCCACATTGCCCGATTTGTATGAGCTTAGAGCCAACGCTTAAAAATGCTGAAGTGGGTAAATTCTACAACCAAAATTTTGTAAGTTTCAAACTCAACGTTGAAGATGCTAAACAAGTAGCTTTTTTGAACAAAAAGAATATCTTTTTACCCGGGTTTCCATTATTCTTCTATTTCGATAAAGACCAAAATCTCATTCATAATACCGACCCAACCAATACTCCGAAAGATTTTATCAAGCACGCCCAAACCGCCCTCGACCCAAATCAACAAACGGGTGGCTTTTGGAAGAAATTTCAAGCAGGCGATAGAGACATCAATACAATGGTTGGTTTGGCGTACTATCTACGTATTACGCAAGATACACTAAAAAACAAGCAAGTAGCCGATGCACTTTATGCTGCTTATCCAAAAGACCAGCTGGGCGATAAATTTAGTTGGGCTATCATGAAGAAGTGTATCATGGATTTGGATAATGGTTTTTCGCAATTTTGGTTAAATAATTTGGCTATTGGCGGAAAATACGAAGCCGCTGAAGGTCATGCAGGGCAAGAAGGGAATGCCCTCGGACGATTGCTTCAATTAGAGATTTTTTCTCCTAAAGCATCTACTTATTCTCTCGCCAAAGTAAATACACTTAAGCGTTATATGGAACTATTGGGTGCGGGGCCTTACGTTACAGCAAATACTTGGCAAATCGAATGCCCAGCTTTGCTCCGTGAACAAGGGCAAGATGTAGCATTTAATTTCTTGAAAGGTTTAATAAATGCTCAAACCCAGCCTCAATTACTGGTTTATTACGTTACGTTCTACAACAATACATTCCCCGACGGGAAATTTGCAGCTGAAGTCCGACGATGGCTATCTTCTGCTCGACCACAACTCAAAACAGAGCAAGAGATAGCTAATCTTAACTACGAATCTGCTCGCTTGTATCAGAAATCGGGTGATTTAGCCAATGCTAAGAAAGACATCGCTGCTGCAAAAACCAGCATTACGGCCGCAAAAGCAAAGGTAACTGACCCGAATCTCAAGAAAGTGGTAGCTTCTATCGAAACAAGTATCAATAAATTGGCTGGGGAGTTGAAATAAAACCCCACCCATACCCTCCCCGATGGGGAGGGCTGAATTCCTCTAATAAAAATTAAAAATAAACTTACCATAAAATCTCCCTCCCTATCGGGGGAGGCAGGGGTGGGGTCTAAAATTATGACATTATTTAACGTATATCCTCTTTACGACATCGAGCCTGTAAAAGCTCAAGGTTCTTATCTTTGGGACAAGAACGGACAAGAATATCTCGACCTTTATGGTGGCCATGCCGTTATTTCGGTGGGGCACACGCACCCATATTATGTACGAAAAATTACTCAGCAATTAAAGAACATAGGTTTTTACTCAAATTCTGTAAAAATTCCTTCGCAAGAAGAATTGGCCGATAAATTGGGTAAACTCTCTGGCTTGAAAGATTATTTTTTGTTTTTGGTAAATTCGGGAGCAGAAGCCAACGAAAATGCCTTGAAATTGGCGTCTTTTTATAATGGCAGAAAGAAAGTGATTGCTTTCTCGAAAGGTTTTCACGGGCGAACATCGGCTGCGGTTGCTGTAACTGATAATCCGTCGATTCAAGCACCGATTAACTTTGCTGACCACGTACAAATTCTGCCTTATAATGATGTAGAAGCAGTAAAAAAAGCAGTTGATAACGAAACCTGTGCGGTAATTGTTGAGGGTATTCAAGGTGTAGGAGGAATCAATGTTGCTACCGATGAATTCATGAAAGCTATCCGTAAGGCTTGCGATAAAACTGGGGCGATTTTTATCCATGATTCGGTACAATGCGGATATGGTCGTTCGGGAAAATTCTTTACGTTTCAGCATAGCGGAGTAAAACCAGATATTATCTCAACTGCCAAAGGTATGGGAAATGGCTTCCCGATTGGTGGGGTTTTAATTTCTCCAAAATTCCAAGCAAAACACGGAATGTTGGGTACAACTTTCGGTGGAAACCATCTGGCTTGTACGGCCGCCAATGCAGTTTTGGATATTATCAAAAAAGAAAAATTGATTCAAAACGCAGCCAATATTGGTGATTATTTTATGGAGAATCTCAAAGGAATGCCGGGAATAAAAGAATTGCGTGGACAAGGCTTAATGATAGGAATTGAGTTTGAAAAACCAGTTGGGCCAATCAGAAATTCGTTGTTATTCGACCATAAAATCTTCACGGGTGTAGCGGGCAATCACACGATGCGTCTATTGCCAAGTTTAGCCGTTACAACCAAAGAAGCTGATATTTTCTTAGATGCTTTGAAGAAAGTATTGGCGAATGGATAATGTATAATTGAAAATGGAGAATGTTGTGTAAACGCACAATCATTCTCCATTTTTCATTCTTAATTATCCATTAAACTTCTCCTTCCACCGCCAATAAATAAAGCCTCATGCTTTGAGCTTCGTTG
>NZ_JBMLRC010000492.1:5206-7443 GCF_049241225.1 Emticicia sp. | reverse complement strand
GTTGTCATAACCAGCATCTTTTCGCCAATTAAGAAATGCTTCATAAAAATCTAACATTGATTTTGGCGGAGTGGGCGACCATTCCACCTTCGTATGATTATAGTCGTTGATAGAGATTTTTCCACCTTTTTTCAATAAAGTCACCATTTTTTGCACAACTTCCGCAGGATTATTTACCCATTGTAAAGTTCGAGCAGCAATCACCAAATCAAATTTTTCAACCGAAACATAATCGTTGATATTGGCTACCTCAAAGCTTAGATTTGGGAGGCGTGCGTAATTTTTTTGAGCCAACTCAATCAAGTGTTCGCTAAAATCAATGCCTACAACTTTCCCGCTGGTACGTTGTGCAATATCGGCCGTAATGGCTCCTGAGCCGCAACCAACATCAAGCACCGACAGCCCATCTTTCAGCAGTCCGAGTAGGCTCGAATAACTGTTTTCGATGTTGCGGCGGTCAAGGACTTTATTAGCTCCTTGTGGCATTTCTGCCCGTGTTTGATGCTGTTGACTCATGATTTTGAAAAATATTTAAAAGAAATTTTTCCAAAAGTACGATAAAATTGTTTGAATGAAAGAAGTGGTGTATTTGCGAGTCTGAATAGTTCGTTTGATGATAAACGTTTTTTTGAATAACTTGCCGACAATTAAAAAGCTAATTCATAATTTGTTCGTTTACTGGGCATTTTAGTAGCAAAAACATTCAACATCAACAAAAAACTACTTAATATAAACAAACATTAGCAATGATATTAAGCGAAATTCTCTATAAAATTTCTCTCCAAGCAGTTTCTGGAAAAACAGATATTGAAATAAATAAGATAGTTTTCGACTCTCGTCAGGTAGAAAAAGGTAGCCTTTTTGTGGCTATCGGTGGTACGCAAGTCGATGGGCATCAATTTATCGGCAAAGCCATAGATTTGGGAGCTTCGGCAATTTTGTGTGAACATTTACCCGAAACTCTAAATGAGGCAATTACTTACATTCAAGTTGAAAACTCGGCTCGTGCGATGGGTTTTGCAGCAGCAAATTTTTATCAGCATCCTTCTAAAAAACTCAAATTAGTAGGTGTTACAGGCACAAACGGCAAAACTTCGATAGCCACGCTACTTTTTAGACTTTTCCGCCGATTGGGTTATCGTTGTGGTTTGCTTTCTACTGTACAAAATCAGATAGATGATGATATAATTCCTTCGACGCACACAACGCCCGATTCGGTAAAAATCAATGAATTATTGGCCGATATGTACCAAAAAGGCGTGACCTATTGCTTCATGGAAGTGAGTTCGCACTCGGTAGTGCAAGAGCGTATTGCGGGACTACATTTTGTGGGAGGTATCTTTACCAATATCACGCACGACCACCTTGATTTTCACGGAACATTCGATAATTATATAAAAGCCAAAAAAGGATTCTTCGACCAACTTCCTGCGTCGGCTTTTGCTTTGGTAAACACCGATGACAAAAATGGCAAAGTAATGCTCCAAAATACGGCAGCAAGAAAAGAGACATACTCGCTCAAAAACATCGGTACTTTTAAAGGGAAGGTGTTGGCTTGTAGTTTGTTTGGACTACAAATGGAGATTGATAATAAAGAAGTTTGGTTCAAACTCATCGGCTCGTTTAATGCTTATAATTTACTCGGTGTTTATGGTGCCGCGGTTTTACTCGGCGAAGATTCAAATGAAGTTTTGATGCAACTATCTGATATTCAGCCACCTGCGGGGCGTTTCGAGCAAGTAGTTTCTAAAAATAATGTTGTCGGAATCGTTGATTACGCCCACACACCTGATGCATTGAAAAATGTCTTGGAAACCATCGTTGATTTACGAGAAGGAAATCAGCAGATAATAACAGTTGTGGGTTGTGGTGGAAATCGTGATGCAACCAAACGCCCAATTATGGCCGAAATAGCTTGTAAAATGAGCGATAAGGTAATTCTGACATCAGATAATCCAAGAAACGAAGACCCGTTGGATATTCTGGCCGAAATGCAAAAAGGCGTACCTGCCATTCATTTCAAGAAAACCCAAACCATCGAAGACCGTCACGAAGCAATTTTGGCTGCTGTAAAAATGGCAAAACCCGAGGATATTATTTTGGTAGCAGGAAAAGGCCACGAAACCTATCAAGACATTAAAGGAGTAAAACATCATTTCGATGATAAAGAAGTACTGAAAGAGGCATTTGGAGAGAAATAGTTTTATATAAATAAGACAAACACATTTCAATAGCCT
>NZ_JBMLRC010000492.1:1475-5106 GCF_049241225.1 Emticicia sp. | reverse complement strand
GGCATTTGGAGAGAAATAGTTTTATATAAATAAGACAAACACATTTCAATAGCCTCCTGCTTTAGCTGGAGGGTTCTAAAAGAGGCATTTGGAGAGAAATAGTTTTATATAAATAAGACAAACACATTTCAATAGCCTTCTGCTTTAGCTGGAGAATTTCTAATAATGATAATCCATATTAATCAATGCCGTTCATCAAAGTCTATATTCATTTTGTCTGGAGTACAAAAAATAGATTTCCGTATTTGCACAATCCAGAAATCAGGCAGCAGGTTTGGAATCATATCAAAGAAAATAGCGAGAAGAAAGATATATTTATTGATTTTGTGAATGGCTTCAACGACCATTGTCATTGTTTGGTGTCGCTTGGTAGTGACCAAACAATTAGTAAAATAATGCAGTTGATAAAAGGAGAGTCGGCTTTTTGGATAAATAAACAAAAACTGACAAATCAATATTTTGAATGGCAAGATGAGTATTTTGCTGTTGGTGTTTCTGAATCACAGATTGAAACTGTAAGGAATTATATCAAAAATCAGGAAGTTCATCATACCAAAAAGACATGGAATGATGAATATGAAGAGCTGATTTTAAGACATGGCTTTGTGAAGATTAAAGACAAAAGCTAATCGAAATTAAGTTTTGGCTAAAGCCGAGTTTGGCCTTGTTTTCTTTTATCCTCCAGCTAAAGTAGGAGGCAATTGAAATAAATTATCCCCAAAAAAAACAGGCCAAATGAATTGCTAAAAGGATGCTTCGATAGTCTGATTGAGCTTGTAGATAACCAAAATACATTTCAAATAAAACTATTTTCAATAGCCTCCCGCTTTAGCTGGAGGATAACAGAGAATAAACAATCCAATACCATTTAACAACAATTTTTCATCAATAAATATCAAATTTTAATGGAAGCAGAGAATAAGAGAATCCCTCTCAATGATTTACACGAAAAACTGGGCGGAAAAATGGTGCCTTTTGGTGGCTTTATGATGCCCGTTCGTTATTCGTCCGATAATGAAGAACACAATTGCGTGCGTAATGGTGTAGGTGTTTTTGATGTGTCGCACATGGGCGAGTTTATAGTGAGAGGCGAGCGTGCAACTGAGTTTTTGCAATACATAGTTTCAAACGATGTATCGGCACTTTTTGATGGAAAAGTACAATATGCCTATTTTCCGAATAATGAAGGTGGTGTAGTAGATGATTTATTGGTTTATCGTTGGAACGAAAACGAATATTATTTAGTAGTAAATGCCTCAAACATCGAAAAAGATTGGAATTGGGTAAATCAAAATAACAACTTCGGCGTAGAACTCGAAAACATTTCTGATAAACTATGTTTGTTTGCCGTGCAAGGTCCAAAAGCTCTACCAACACTCCAAAAACTAACAGACCTTGATTTATCATCAATGGATTATTACACTTTCAAAGCCGGCTCTTTAGCTGGTATTGATGATGTAATTATCTCGGCAACGGGCTATACAGGTGCTGGTGGTTTTGAGGTTTATGTTTGGAATAAAGATGCCGAAAAAATGTGGAATGCCATTTTTGAAGCAGGAGCGGAGTTTGACATCAAGCCTATTGGTTTAGGTGCAAGAGATACACTTCGTATGGAAATGGGTTATTGCTTATATGGTCACGAATTAAACGATACTGATTCTCCATTAGAAGCAGGTTTGGGTTGGGTGACGAAGTTTACGAAAAACTTCATCAATTCAGAAAACCTAAAGGTACAGAAAGAAGCAGGTTTACAACGGAAATTAGTAGGAATCGAAATGATTGACCGTGGAATTCCTCGCAGTCATTACGAAATTTGTGATGCTGAAGGAAACAAACTTGGAGAAGTTACTTCTGGAACACAATCGCCAACATTACAAAAAGGAATTGCGATGGGCCACGTGCCAACGGCATTCGCCAAAGTCGGAACGGAAGTGTATATCAAAGTAAGAGATAAACTATTAAAAGGCGTAGTAACAAAATTGCCTTTTGTGAAAGCAGGAGTGTAAGCATTCAGCAGAAATTGACTTAAAGAAATCTTATTTTTGACGGTTATTTGTGAAAAACTTTTTAAATTTAATAAAATTTAGAAGAAAATGGTTGTAACAAAATCACCACAGATAGTTAGAAAATCAGCCCCAAAAGTGCCTGATTACTTAATACACGAAGTAATGGATGGAAAGCCTATCTATTATAGAGGGTATAAAGAAGTATTAAATGGAACAAAAACTTTTGCTGAAATTATGGGGTCGAGTACACTTCAATCACTTATTATTACACATTTAATCATTTTACTTGGAAGAAAAGTGGACGAAGAAAAGTACACCCTTCTATCAAGCGAAACAGGAATTCATCTGAATAAATACAATAATTTAGCAGGAGATATTCTTATTTTTGAAAATAGTGTTTTACCCATTGAAGCGATTGATGAACATTATGCAATCGTTCCGCCCAAAGTAGCCATCGAAGTGGATATTAACATCGAAGCACCAGGTTTAGAAATTGATAGTTATATTTTCAATAAAACGCAAAAACTATTGAATTTTGGCGTAGAAAAAGTAATCTGGATTACAACCAAATCAAAAAAAGTAACAGTAGCTACCAGAAACGAAGATTGGCAAGTAAAAGACTGGAATAAAGATATTGAAGTTTTCGACGGAATAATCTTTAATATCGGCGAATATTTGCGAAAAAAAGGCTCACCCTTTGCATAATAATGAGGATGACAAATTACTTATACCAGCCCTTCCTTGATTTTAGGAAGGGCTTTTTTATGAGTGAAATTTTAGAAGAAAAAGAATAGCAAACTGAAACTTTCTCTTACTCATCATGCTGTCACGCTGAATGCATCCAATGCCCACCGCTGCTATTTTCGAGTACAGATTCTTACAGCATTAGTTTATATTGTTTTTTATCTCGAATCCGCAACAGTTTTGTATATTTATAGGTTTGAAAATCAATCAAATATCTTTTCTCATCGATAAACTCAATCTCTATTTATTATGCAAAACAAAATTTTATTTTGGGCATTTCTCATTGTAAGCAGTCAACTTTTTGCTCAGAGTCTTCCGCCTGCTCTCAACCAAATTAAAGAATCAGATTTAAAAAGCGATTTAGAGGCATTGGCTGGAGTGAATTTTAAAGGTCGCTCGGCTGGCACACTCGATGAACTGAAAGCTGCGATGTGGTTGGGCGAAAAATACCGAGCCATAGGCCTAAAACCTGCGGGCGATGATGGCACATATTTTCAGTTTTTTACGCTTTGGCGAAATCAAATTTCTGAGCAAACGAGTATCGAACTGAACAATAAAAAATTGACTCTTTGGCAGGATGTTTCTATTGCACAAATGGCCAATACAGCTTTAAACGGAACAATCACTTATTTGGGAAATGCCGCTGAAATAGATACAAATTCACTGAATATAAAAGGAAAAATTGTAGCCATCGAAGCCAATCCAAAAGGTATTAATCTCAATGTTTCGCTACCAACATGGCGTTATAGCCGTTATATTTATACAAAATACGGAGCTGCATTGGTCAGAAGAGGAGTAGCTGCCATTATTTTTATTGCTGACGATACCGCCGAAAACGGATGGAAAGATGCCAATGAAAATTTTAAAAGAGGTAATTATGA
>NZ_JBMLRC010000492.1:0-1375 GCF_049241225.1 Emticicia sp. | reverse complement strand
AAAAATCCAGCCAAACGTTCTGTATTATTTGTGATTCACGGAGCCGAAGAAAGAGGGCTTCTTGGTTCAAGATATTATTCTACTCACCCAACCGTGCCGATTGGTAATATTGTAGCTGTTTTAAATGGTGATATGATTGGAAGAAACCATATTGATAGTGCGACTGTGCTTGGAGCACTTCCGCCCCATAGAAACTCGGAAGAATTGATAAATATGACTTTAGAGGCTAACAAAGAAGGTCCAAATTTTAAATTAGATTATACTTGGGACGACGTAAAGCATATTGAAGGCTGGTATTTCAGAAGCGACCACTTACCTTATGCTCGCTTGGGTATTCCTGCACTTATGTACACAACCCTTTTGCACCCCGATTATCATACTCCGCAGGATAATGTAGAGAATATTAATTTTCCTAAGCTAAAGAAAATGGCCGACTGGATGTATAGAACAGGTTGGAAAGTAGCCAACGCCAAGCAAAGACCAGCCACCGATAAGAATTTTAAATTAGAAAGGTAAGTGCTGACGCACAATTAAGAATGTAGAATTAAAAATGTAGAATGTTAACTATCAGTATATTACGGAGCTTTTACTACATAAATAATTCAGACTTAGCACTTAAACGGCTTGCCCCTAAAGCCTTGTATTTTGTACGTATTAACTCAAACTTTGTTGTATGCTAAAAGGCGTTGTTATAAAATTGCCTTTTGTTAAGAGTGGCGTCTGATAACAAGTTTTTTACACATATATTAGCCCTTCCAAACATTTTTGGAGGGGCTTTTACTAAATAAAATACAGCATGGAATTGGACGAAATTTTACAATTCATAAATAGTGATGAATTTATAAATGTAAAAGAGAATTGGCAAAATACAGATTTATCAAAAATTGAGGAAAAACGAAAAAAATCTGACATAGAAAAATCTGGAATATATGCCTTGTTTAATGAAAATTATGGGTTCATCTATGTAGGAAAAGCCAAAAAGATTTATGACAGACTAAAATCACACAGTAAAGCAACTCAAGGAAATGAAAAAGCAGAGTGTTGGCGAGAATTTTTTATGGCAATAGAAGGCAATATTATTGCATATTGGTATCCTTTAGAAAGTAGGAATAATGAACTAAGAGAGGAGAACGTAAGACAGGTTTTAGAGCGATTGATACAATTGAAGTACGACCCGTTATTTGATAAAATTTACCCTCGTGGACAAAGAAAAAGTAAGCCTAATCTTCATGAATTATTAGAAGGATATTGTAAGAAGGGAAAAACGATAGAATGAGTAAGTATTTGATATTCACTCATTCTATCATTCACTCATTCAAAATTAACTCACCGTCCCGCCGTTCCAAACTTCTTTGTGCGGTTGGAGAAGAGCCAA
>NZ_JBMLRC010000491.1:0-1052 GCF_049241225.1 Emticicia sp. | reverse complement strand
CAAGCACTTTATTTATTGACCGACCAACTTCGTCCGCAAGATAAAGTTTCAATCGTGGTTTATGCGGGTGCGGCGGGTTTGGTACTTTCGCCGACCTCTGACAAAGGTAAAATCAAAGATGCTCTCGAAAACCTACAAGCGGGAGGCTCAACCGCAGGTGGCGAAGGTATAAAATTAGCTTACAAAATTGCCACCGAAAACTTGATAAAAGGCGGAAATAACCGAGTGATTTTGGCAAGTGATGGCGATTTTAATGTGGGTGTTTCGAGCGAGGCAGAATTGAAGTCTCTGATAGAAGAAAAACGCAATAGTGGCGTATTTTTGAGTGTTTTGGGCTTCGGAATGGGCAATTATAAGGATAATAAAATGGAAACTTTGGCCGATAAAGGCAACGGAAACTACGCCTACATTGATAATCTGCAAGAAGCCCAGAAGGTTTTTGTGCATGAATTTGGCGGAACGATGTTTACGGTGGCCAAAGATGTGAAACTGCAATTGGAGTTTAACCCAAAATTTGTAAAAGCCTATCGTTTAATTGGTTACGAAAACCGAATGTTGCGTAATGAAGATTTTAATGATGATAAAAAAGATGCGGGAGAAATGGGTTCGGGGCATACGGTCACGGCTTTATACGAAATCGTGCCAGTGGGCGTAGAAAGTGCGTACTTGAAAAATATCGACTCACTAAAATACCAAACCGAAAACGACCTTTCTGCCGCTGCTCAATCCAACGAAGTGCTTACTGTCAAATTACGTTATAAATCGCCCGATGAAAACAAAAGTAAATTGATGGAAAAAGTAATAACTGACCAGCAAACGTCATTCGATAAAACCTCCGAAAATTTTAGATTTGCCGTTGCTGTGGCCGAGTTTGGGCTAATTTTACGTCAATCAGAGTTTAAAGGAATGGCTAATTATGAGCAAGTAATTGATTTAGCCAAAAACGCTAAAGGCTCCGACGAAGAAGGCTACCGTGCTGAGTTTATAAAGTTAGTAAAAACCGCCAAAATGCTTGATAAAACTGTGGTGGCGAGTAATAAGGATTGAAGGAA
>NZ_JBMLRC010000490.1:0-1567 GCF_049241225.1 Emticicia sp. | reverse complement strand
GATTGTCGAAGAGCATAGCTCGCACTTCCTTTCTACGAAATATGTTTTCTAAAAAATACAATCCCCTTCGGTTTAAATCGAAGGGGATTTTTGTTTAACATTGCCTTGAAAACTTGCTTATGAAGCGTTCAAAACTCAAAAAACTGTTTAAATTTGTGTATAAATATTCAGAAAATGACTAAAGAAGTAAGTCCAAAGTTGATTTTGCATAAACCTACTCGTAAATATACGCTTGAAGAGTATTTACGAAAAGAAGCAAACTCAACCCACAAACACGAATTTATAAACGGCGAAATAATCAAAATGCCAAACGCAAGAGGCCCTCACAATTTAATAGCAATGAATATTGCTGTTGAAATGACAAACACAACAGAGAATTTAGGGAAGAATTATCTTTTTTATGGCTCTGACCAAAAAATTTATTTTCCAAGCCTTGATGAAGGTGTCTATGCCGATGCTTTGGCAGTTTGCGAAAAACCACTTTTTTGGGATAATGACGATTTACTTTTAATCAACCCCATTTTAGTAGTAGAAGTTTTATCGAAAAGTACACAAAAGTATGACCGTACTGGCAAGTTTGACAGATACAAAACCCTTGAATCATTCAAAGAATATGTGATGATACGCCAAGATATATGCTATGCCGAAGTTTGGTATAGAGAACGCCCTGGTCTTTGGCACGAAACTATCGTAATGGATATTGAAGGGAAATTGCCTTTACAATCGCTCGGCGTGGAAATTTCGATGAAGCGGATTTATAAGAATGTGAGTTTTTGAGATTTTAAACATATAAATTTTGATAACTATCTGCTTAAACCAAATATTTTTTTGTTGCTTTTAAAGACCAAAAAGTATTGAGCAAAACTCAAAAAACTGATTAAATTTGTAAAAAATTAGTTTAATATGATAACAATAAGTTTTAAAACCAGCAGTCCAAAAGCCATTGCTTTCGCACAAAAATTGATGGAAAGTAAAAGGGAAACGCAAGAGGAAATTAGACAAGACTTTAAAAGTCCTGAATTTCAGAAAGCGATTGAGGAATTGAAAAGAAGAAACGCTGAAGAAAAAACTAATTTGTAAGAATGTGAGTTTTGGGGGGATAAAGAACATCAAATAATTATTTGAATAATGGCGAGAGATTTTTATCATAAAAATGTTCGTGAAGCTTTGGAAAAGGATGGGTGGTTAATTACGCATGACCCCTATCCTGTAAAAATTGATGATGTTGGTTATGAGATTGATTTTGCTGCTGAACCACTAATTGCGGCTGAAAAAGATGAACAAAAGATTGCCATTGAGGTTAAAAGTTTTGTTGGTCCTTCTACAATCAATGAGTTTCATAAAGCCGTTGGACAATTTAATGATTACGCAGTTGCATTAGAAATAGCAGACCCAAATAGAGTTCTTTTTTTAGCAATACCCGATGAAGTTTGGGAACGTTTTTTTCTAAAACCGATTATCCAAAAGTCATTGGAGAGAATAAGAGCAAAAATTTTGGTTTTTGAACCAACCCAAAATATAATTATACAATGGATAAAATAGCTAAATATCGTGAAGCAATTTTGAG
>NZ_JBMLRC010000489.1:0-7836 GCF_049241225.1 Emticicia sp. | reverse complement strand
ATACCAAATGATTCCGCAGCACGAAACTTATTAGTTCGGCTGCGGTTTTTGTGTTTGTTTTGGCTCGTAGATTACGTTTGTGGTTTTCGACGGTATCGTAAGCAATCCCCAACTCAGCCACTATGTCGGGTGTTTTCAGACCACGAGCCATCAGCCTTAAAACCTCAGTTTCTCTTTTGGTAATATTGACTTTAGCAAGCGTTTGGGTATGTTTTTGGAACGGAAATACCTTAAAATGTTGGCTTTGTTGTGGCGATGAAACCATTACGGTCATCATGATTTCGGCAGGGGGTGGCAGGTGCGAAATATCCGTCATCACTACCAGTACCGAGTGGCAATTGTAATTTTCATCGAAATAAAAATCAGGAATCTGCATCAGCATCCACCTAAAATCTCTATCTATTCCCTGAAAACGAGCATAAATACTGGCATTTATACGATGCTTTTTTAAGTATAAACTTTGGGCTGTTTCTATTGCATAGCCCGTTGCAGCATAGATAAAATGAACGTCGTCGGGGTGCATTATATTAGGAGCTTGCACATTCGGATTCTCAAGATTCCGCCATTGTTCGCTTGAGTAAGGACTTAAATCGCAACAATTTTCACTTATATGAAGGATTTTACCCGTGTGATTTTCGGGGATAAACCAGTAATACGGTCCAATCGCAAACTTGCTCAATTGCTCTATTGAAGACTTAAAAAAATCGTAATATTTACTTTCTTGACCGTCGTCTGCGGTAAAGAACTGCTCAATAAAGCCTTTTGGACTAAGTGGTTTGAGGTGAATAGTATCCATTTAAACTAAGCTACTTTAGGTTTTTGTAACCAAATTTATATAAAGTTTTTACTAAACGGCAAGAAAATGACAGATTTCTGCTATTTATTTCTTATTGGTAGATAAGTAATTTTGAACGGTTATCGAGAGTATTGTAAATCAGTCAACCAGCACAAGAATTCTACTCAAAACCATATATTTATCCGATTGACGGAGAAGATATACATCGTCAAATTTGCAATGTAAAACACCCAAAACAAATACCATGAAAAACAGGCCATCAAGAAAACACGAAACACTGCTTAAAGATGCTTCAAAGCAAATTATCAGATTGCAAGCAGATACCAATTATACGATATTTTATATGCAGAGCGGGCAAACCCAAGTGATGTCGTATTCGCTTAAAAATTATCAGGATGCTCTTACTTTTCCTTTCATTCGAGTGAATAAATCATGTATCATCAATCTTCATTTTTTTAGAAATATTGATGCTACCTCAAAGAAAATTTTATTGAAAGATGGCTCTGAATTTCAGATTTCAAGAAGGAGATTCGAGGAGGTTTGCCGTAATATTTCTAACTTTTGATTCATAATAAACTTAATAACATGAAAAAAATCTTTATTCTTTTGCTTTTTGTTGTGAATTTAGCTCACGGGCAATCAGTAACAATCACACCTGCAGATGCCTCCCAAACAACGATTCGTAAATTCGGTGGTACTGCAACCCTAAGAATAGTAGGTGCTGGTGAAAGTGGATTTGGAACTGGAACAACAGGTAACTCAGAAATAAGTTTATCAAATATGACTTATTTAGGAGCAAGTGCTACAAGTTCAATCAAATTCAATAATGTTTACAGTATCAAAAACACTTATACACCTAACCTTGCTGGTGAAGAGAACACTTTTGGAATGTTTTATAATACAACGCCTTTTTTTGCTTTTAACCCATATTCAACAGTACTCGAAACAGTCCCGATTAGTGTGAGTCATACGGCTTCAAATACACTTAGTTTAGCAAATTCGACCGCTTTGGGAAATAATGTAAAAAATGAAATATTTTTCAAAACGGGTTCATATTTTACAGGAGCAATCAAAACCATTGGAACCAGTGCGTCTTTTGCTCGGATGGGCTTTTTTACATACACTGACCAAAGTTCAAATAACTTAGTGGAAAGGCTAAGTATCATTGATGGCGGAAATGTAGGAATTGGTACTACAACCCCTCAGACGGCTCTTCATGTAATAGGAAACGTTCGTTCATCAAATTTGGCAGGCACAGGAAGCCGTCAGGTTTTTGCCGATGTTAATGGAACACTAACGACTGACTCTCAAACAAATTATTTAGCAATTTCACCATCATCATTTCAACCTCGATACAATAATAGCGGCACTTTTATTGCGAGTGATGCTTTCAGTGACTGTAATATGTCGGTTGGCTCAACTGATGATATTATTACTGGAATTAACTTACCGCATGGGGCAACCATTACAGCAGTAGAATTATTTTATATCAATAGAGATAATACAAAGAAATTTCAATGTTATTTTTCAAGAAGTGGTTTCGGTTTAACATCAAGTCAAATTATTGTAAATGCAGGTACAAGTTTAGTTTCTGCGTCGTCATCAGACATAAAAAGTATTATTTTTACACCTAATTCTTCTTATATAACAGTTGATAATAGTTCGTTTAGTTACAAAATAATTCTTGAAGTACAAACCACAGCAGGAGTATCTTCTACTTGGTCAGCCGATATGTCAATTAAAGGCATAAAAATCACTTACACTCTATAAAATAAATGAAAAAAATATCAATTCTACTCATTCTAGCTATAAACCTTGTCTACGGGCAATCCGTTACTCTCACCCCAAACCAGTTTCAACGAAACGGAGGGAATGGTAATGATATAGAGTTAAAAAAATATGGAAACGAACTTCCGTTTGTATTAGGTCTAATTGCTGATGGTACACAAAACTCACCTACAAATACATTAAATGGACAACATCTACTGCGATTAGGTGGTGCTGGTTACAGTAATGGTGCATTCACAGCATCAAAAGCCAGAATCAATTTTATTACTACCGAAAACTGGACAAGTACAGCTAATGGCGTGAAAATGACCTTTTTTACAACACAAAACGGAGCAGTATCTCCCTCAGAAAGACTAATAATAGACCACGATGGTCAGGTAGGTATTGGTGCTACTGTCCCAAGCTATTTATTAGACATTAATGGCAGAAGCCGCATCAGGCACAACGGAAATACCGCAGGTATTTGGTTCTCAAAAACCGATAACGTAGCTGACCAAGGTTCATTTTTCGGGAATATCAACGATGCCTCGGCAGGTATTTGGATTGGAAGTGCTTGGCGTTTTGGTGTAAACGATGCTGGAACTGTCTGGATTCCGAGCCTTGCAGGTACAGGGACAAGACCAGTCGGAGCCGATGCTAACGGAAATTTAGTCCCAATGACGACTACTTCAAACGTAGCATTTTCGGCATATAGAGGAAACACTTTTTCAGTTACCACCTTCGCAGATTTGGTTTATAATATAGAGGAATTTGATTTATCCAACAATTACGATACTGGTACTGGCATTTTCACAGCTCCCGTAAGTGGAATTTATAATTGCACGGCAACCGTTACATGGCAAGATTCATTCACTGGTGCAAGGAGTATCAACATTCAAAAATTAGGCTTAGGGTGGAATAATATCAAAAGTAAGTTTATTCCGAGTGGTCAGAATACTGCAAATACCGATGATAATACTGATGATGTTTCTGGATTGATTCAACTCAATGCCAATGACCAACTAAAAGTAATGGTTTCGCAGAGTAGCGGAAGTGCAAAACTGATTGCCCCTGCATCTAATATGACTTATTTTTGTTGTTTTAAAGTCAATTAAGTATTTAATATTGTATTAACAAATGATTCAAATGTTATACAAGGGTAAAATAACATTATTTCTGCAGCCTCCCGTATGAACCAGCACGACCTTTGAATTAGGTTTAATGATTTCTAAAAAGTGCTGATAGAAGGCAAAAAACATTTTTCCCGAATAAATTGGTTCGATTTCAAAATCATGCTCGGCATTAAATTTTGAAACAAAATCAATTAATTCGGGTGTTTTTTTTGCGTATCCGCCATGATGTTCGCTCCAAAGAATTTCATAATTAATGTTGGCAGGTTTTAGAACCCTGCTAACGTTTGACATGGTATTACTTTTTAATAATGTATCAATTTCATTCAACAAATATTGTCCGTTTTTTAAGACGCAGACTCCAATTACCTTAGTTTGGCTATTGGTATTGGCTATAATTCCCGAAATAGTTCCAGCAGTCCCAACTGGACAAAGAATATAATCGGGAGCTTGCCCCAATTGTTCAACAATTTCATCAACCATTTCCCCTACTCCGCTAATCGATAATGGTGTAGTGCCACCTTCAGGAATTATCCTTGCGTTTCTGTAAGATTGAATAATCCAATTAGCATCTGGTTGCTCCCTCAAACTTCGATACTCAGTTCTTGTCAAAAAATGTAATTTCATACCGCATTTTGAAGCAAATCTGAGTGTTTCCGAAGAATTTTCGTTCAATTCATCTCCTCTTATAATACCCACAGTTTCAAAGCCAAAATACTTGCCTGCGGCCGCTGTTGCATAAATATGATTGGAATAGGCTCCTCCGAAAGTTACTATTTGGCGAATCCCCTGCTTTTGAGCGTCCAATAAATTATATTTTAGTTTTCGCCATTTATTTCCCGAAATCTCTGGGTGAATCAAATCATCTCTTTTCACAAAAACTTCCATACAATGAGCTGTAAATTTATCATCATTTATTTTTTGCAAAGGCGAAGGCAAGGTCAAAATTTGATTAATTTGCTCAGCGAAAGTGATGTTTGCAGAATTATCGGTCATTTTATCTTAAATTTGCGGTAAATTTAAGGATAATGATTGAAGAACAAGAAAATATAGAAAACGAAGAGGAAGATGAACTATTCGAACATCAGCGAATTGTGGTTGATAAAGGTCAGGTCATGATGCGACTTGATAAATATTTGCCGCATTTCACAAAGAATGTTTCTCGAAATAAAATTCAGAATTCGATTGACGCTGAGGCCATTAAGGTAAATGGCATAACCGTAAAAGCAAGTTATAAAGTAAAGCCCCTCGATGTAATTACGTTTTCGCTGCCACGCCCTCCCCGTGACCATGAATTACTCGAAGAAGATATTCCGCTCAATATTGTCTATGAAGACGAAGACCTCATGGTGGTGAACAAACCTGCGGGTATGGTCGTGCATCCTGCGGTTGGTAATTGGTCTGGAACGCTCGTAAATGGATTGGTGTATTACTTGAAAAACCTTCCAACACACCGCAACGGAGAAATTCGTCCAGGATTGGTGCATCGAATTGATAAGGATACTTCTGGCCTTTTGGTGATTGCCAAAAACGATTTTTCAATGACGTTTCTGGCCAAACAATTTTCTGACCATTCAATCGAACGCACTTATTACGCACTCGTTTGGGGAGTTCCAAAAGAGGTAACTGGCACAATTCATAATCACATTGGGCGAAGCTTGAAAAACCGCAAATTAAGCGAGGTGTATTTAGATGCCTCTCA
Source organism: Emticicia sp. (assembly GCF_049241225.1). Lineage (NCBI taxonomy): Bacteria > Pseudomonadati > Bacteroidota > Cytophagia > Cytophagales > Leadbetterellaceae > Emticicia > Emticicia sp. Next base: position 2,441 of record NZ_JBMLRC010000489.1, on the reverse strand, counting down.
CGGAAAGGAATCAATTACACATTACAAAATTCTGAAAGATTTGCGTTACGTTTCGTTGATTCAGTGTAATTTAGAGACAGGACGCACGCACCAAATCAGGGTTCACATGAAGTTTTTGGGGCATACACTTTTCAGCGATTCAGAATATGGTGGTGATAAAATTTTAAGAGGACAACAGTTTTCAAACTATAAAAAATTTGTAGAAAATTGTTTTGAAGTCATGCCTCGGCAAGCACTTCACGCCAAAACTCTTGGTTTTGTACATCCACGAACCAAAGAATGGATGCAATTCGATACCGAATTACCTGATGATTTCAAGGCAGTTCTCGAAAAATGGGAAGGATACGTCAACAACGAACGTTCCTAACTCATAAACCAAAATGAAAAACGAATAAAATTAAGTAACAAAAATATTAAAAATCCCTAATCAATAAAATTCCCAACTCCAATTTAGGGACAGCCTGGAGCTAGGGGCCAAAACTATGAAAATCAAGATAAGAAAAATAAAAAAAGCCGATGTTGAGCGAGTATATGAACTGGTATACGAGTTGGCAGTATATGAAAAAGAGCCTCAACAAGTGACAAATACTGTAGAAATGATGCTCAAAGATGGATTTGGCAAAAACAAGATTTTTGGTTGTTTTGTGGCTGAAGTTGATGGCACAATTCAAGGTATTTCAATCTATTACTACCGCTATTCTACTTGGAAAGGTAAGCGTTTATACCTCGAAGATATTGTGGTTACGGAAGCGATGCGTGGTCATGGACTCGGCAAACTTCTTTTCGATAAAGTAATTGAAGAAGCAAAAAACACTGAATGCACCGGCATGATGTGGCAAGTACTTGATTGGAACGAACCAGCCATTAATTTCTATCGTAAAAATTTCCCAACTCGCTTTGATGAAGGCTGGATAAATTGTCATTTAGATTTTTAGTAGAACAAATCTTAGATTTGTTCTGAATACTAATTTCGTTGACGCTCCATTCTACGGCGTTCTTTCTGAAGTTTTTGTTGTTTTTTACGGTCTTTCATGGCCTTTTCACCGATATAATGTATTTTGCCCTTCCAAATCTTGCGAGGGTTGAAGGTTCGTCCACCGTGTTTATGTTCCATTTCTACCTTGCAAGATTTAACTGGACAAGGGCGATAAACATAGCAACTTTGGAGTGCCAACAAAAATATCAATATCAGTACAAGGTGTTTCATTCGTTTTTATAACGCTGAAAAATGTCGTTTCATATTCAGCCTATTTGTTTTTCGCAAAAATAACAATTTAGAAACTAATTTCTTTAAAATATATCATTACCAATGGCTGAGTTAATACAAATAAGAATGGAGAATTCTGCAATTTTAACAAAATTGCAAAAACAATTTAATTCAAATATCAAAAAAATTAATTCGCTAAAACAAGAAATTGAGTTTGTCAAGTCTGAGATTGAACAAATAAAGGTAAAAATTCAGGCAGATATTCTGCCCTTAGAAAGAAAACTGATTGATATTCAAGTAAAAGAAATCATCTATCTTGATGCTCTCTATCAGCAGGGAATTTTCAAAAAAAGAGACAAAGAAACCCTCTCAGAAATAATTCTTGAAAGAGCTGGTGAATTTATCACCCAAACAGAATCAGATGAATTGAACGAAATATTTACGCGTCACAATAATGGAATAAGCTTTGATGAAGCCAACGAGGAAGCTAACAAGATGGCATCTGAAACTTTGAAGGAGTCATTTTCGTCAATGTTTGGAATGCAGATTGATGATGATGTGGACCTAAGCGACCCCGAAAAATTTCAAGAATACTTCGAACAGCAAATGGCAGCCGAAGAAGCCGAGTATGAGGCACGAAAAGCAAATCGGAAGAAAACGGCTAAACAAATTGAAAAAGAAGAAAAACAAAGACTGGAAGAAAAGAATTTGAATAAAACGAGCCGACAGATTTACATGGAATTGGTGAAGGCTTTTCACCCAGACCGTGAAAAAGATGAACTCGAAAAAGAACGCAAAACGCTTTTGATGCACCGAATAACCGAAGCCTACGAAAAAGATGATTTATTTGACTTACTTCGCCTTAGGCTCGAACTTTTGGGTACTGATTTCGAGCATAGCAACGATGAAAGTTTAAAATACTATGTAAAGTTATTAAAACAACAAGTTGAAGAATTAGAAGATGAACTTTTGGAAGTAACATCATTTGGCCAAAGTTCATTCTTTGGGCCATCACTTTATGAACGCTTTGGCTCAGATGGCTATCAAACTTTGGAAACAAAATTTAAGAAAGAAGTTTCTAATTTGAAAAAAATCATCAAGAATGAGGAAAAACAAGCACCATTTTATAAAAATAGCGACCAAGTAAAATTTCTAATTGACCAATATCGACAGGAGCAAAAAGCCATCAAACGCCGAGGCTTTAATATGAATGATATTTTTGGAATGATGTAAA
>NZ_JBMLRC010000488.1:0-3059 GCF_049241225.1 Emticicia sp. | reverse complement strand
TTTATCTGATACCAGAAGAAAATTATTTCTTTCCGTAACGCTTGTTGAATTTATCAACACGACCTGCTGTATCAAGCAATACGTTTTTACCAGTGTAGAATGGGTGTGAGTCAGAGCTAACCTCCACTTTGTAAACTGGGTATTCGTTACCATCTTCCCAAACGATAGTTTCTTTGGTATTGGCACATGATTTTGTCAAAAACTTGAAGTTAGTTGACAAATCCCAGAAAACAACTGGTCTATAATTTGGATGAATATCTTTTTTCATTACTTTATTTATTGAAATTCCTATTACTTTTCTAAAACGGACTGCAAAATTAGAGATTTCAATCGAAAAAACAAAAACTATACAATTATTTTAGTAGTTTTTTATGATATTTTTACTTAGAGCCCATTTCTGAGCAGCAATAAGCCCGAAAATACTTACAGCCAAATAGTTATGTCCGAAAAAATATTTTTATCTTCATACAACTTTAAAGGCTTTTTCTGCATTTACATCATAAGAAACGTCTGTTACGAAACCATTTGATAGCAACTGCCACCATCGAAAGCTTACGAAGCAAAGACCCCATTGCCCAAAAGAATATTTTTGAGCAATATGGAAGCTTTTTGTATCGAGTGGCATATCGCTACGTGCGTGACCGCATGACGGCCGAAGATTTGGTGGTTGATTCTTTCCTCAAGATTTTTGAAGGTGCTGCCAATTTCAGGTTCGATAATTTGCGGTCGTTTGAGGCTTGGATGAAAAGAATTGTGATTAACGAGTCGTTGATGTTACTCCGCAAGCAAGCAAGTTTTCAACTTATGCCCGAAAGCGAGGCCATCGAAACACCCGTTGATGATAATATCTTGGATTCGATTTCGAGCGATGAGATTCATCAACTCATTGCCGAGCTACCCGATGGCTATCGCACAGTTTTTAATCTTTTTGCCATTGAGGGCTATTCGCACAAAGAAATTGCCGAGCAACTCAACATCAACGAAGGCACATCAAAGTCGCAGCTAAACCACGCTCGAAAATTATTACAGAAGAAAATTCTTTATAGGCAAACTGCTAAGCAAGCAGCCAGCCCAAATGAATAAAAATCATGAAGACAGAGGAGTTTTATAAGAAAATTCAAGAAAAAGTCGGTGAAACTGAAATGGATTTTGAAAGAGATTTTCCTTTCGGAAAATCATCATTTCAAGAATCCCCATTCGGTGATGCACAGTTTCTTGAATGGAACAAACAAGATGTATGGCAACGCATCGAACAAAAACAAACAAAGCGTAAAAAGCCATTTGTGTGGTGGCAAGCCGCAGCAGCAAGCGTAATTTTGCTGGGTGGATTAGGTATGTATTTTTATAATAATGAAACCGCAGTAACAGCTCATAATCAAGTAATTAAAGAACAAATTCCTACTATTTCAACGCAACCAACCTTAAACCCTACTACTACTGAATCTACACAACTGATGGCCAATGGCAATACCCGCAAAAACAATGTGGTAAGTCCGATAGCTATAAGTAAAAAACAAAACACAGAACAACTTGATACAAGCCCTGACAACGAAAATGGTGTGACCGATGAGCCAACTGTGGCCGTTAATGAAACACCAAACAATGTTTCATCGAGCGAAACTGAATCGAATATAGCACAGCAAACGCCTGCGAATGATAATTATAGATTTGTGCCGTATCAAGGTTTTGTTGAGAAACGAGTTGCACCACAACGCCGTGAGCGAGTAGCGATTTTGGAAATCCCTGATGATGAAGAGGATTATAATCAAGCTCCAAGAAATGAGAAAAAAAATGGTTTGGTGGCTCGTTTGAGCAGGAAATTAGGTAAAAAAGGTACTGAACCCAACGAAGAATTGCCTGCCGTAAATAGTAGCAAACCCAACAAAGTTTGGGCTTTTGTAAAAGAAAGTTTCAAAAATGAAACAATGGCCGCTGACTCGACCAATAGATAGATAGTGTATTGTCTGTGGAGACACAGACAATGGCTTGCGTAAAATTTTTCGCACACATCCTATTAGTTTTGGCAAAGCCCTACTCTCCGTTGTCAGTGTCTCCACTGACAAGGTTCAACCGAAACATGAAATTTAAATGAATAAACTGCTCACATTGCTATTCTCGTGTTTAACGACGCTCTCTTTTGCTAAAGAAATCACTGACATTGACTCAATAGTGGTGAATATTGGTAAACGCAAGCGAATTGTGCTTTGGGGACAAACCAAAGAAGACCTAAAGGCTCTCGAAAAATACGATTTGAATAGAATTGTGGTGCAGATGAATCAGGATTTGGACGAGATGCCATCGAACGTTCGTCGAAGTTTCCGACAAGACTACGAAGGAAATAGCTACACCAAAGAAATGACCACCCAGCGACAATTGGAAGGCATGACTTCGTGGCAACGCCTCAAACGCAATACCTACCTCAATCTTTCGGTGGGACTAAACTCTGCTAACTATCTATCTGTCAGCACCGTTACGTATAATCCGTTTAAAATGACGGAACAAATTTTTCGTCAAAACTTCCTGACTTCACCGAGTTTGAGCGTGGCTTTGATGCGTCAAGAAAGTTTTATTCGTACTGGTCATAAAGAAATTGTACTTCGCTACGGCTTTGATGTAAGTTGGTATCATTTGCGGAGCATTAGCACCAAACGCAATGCTTATTTGCTTCGCCTCAATAGCCTTGATAATACAAAATATGATACAGTGGCGGTTTTCAAACCAGCCCGCAATGGCGATAATTACTATACCGTTGACCGCCTAAACGCCACGGCTTTACCCAAAGAAATCACGCCTTATACCAACAATCAGTCGTTGTTTTATACTGATTTTAAGATAATTCCAACCATCAATTTCTACGGACAAAACAATCAAAAGACCTTCAATTTTGGCATTGGGGCTTATATCGGAATGCTGCTGAGAGGTAGCAGAAACTACGCCGAAATAAAAGCTCTCAATCGGCAAGAAACAAAAGTGAGTATCAAAAATCCAGAGAATCCATATCGCTACGGAATCATTCTGAATATGGGTTATGGTGTGGTAAATCTTTTTGTGGAAGCTGA
>NZ_JBMLRC010000487.1:0-1099 GCF_049241225.1 Emticicia sp. | reverse complement strand
TTTGGCACATCATTAGATGAATAGTAATAAATTATGAAAAAGCTATGCTAAGAAATTACTTCAAAATCGCCATCCGTAACCTTTGGAAAAACAAGGCTTATGCCCTCATTAATATCGTGGGACTTTCTGTCGCATTTGGAAGTGCGATGTTGTTATTCCTAACTGCCCGATTCGAACTTTCGTTCGATGATTTTCAAGCCAATAAAGAGCATCTTTATAAGGTATTTTTCAAACTAAATCTGGCCGATGGCACACGCATGGGTACATCCATGCCCGCACCATTGACCCCAGCTTTGAAAGCCGATTTTAAGTCAGAAATTAAGCATATTTCTCGCATCATGGATAGCGGCGTGCAGGTGGTGCAGGGCGATAAAACCTTAGACCAAGATCTTAATTATGTCGATGCCGATTTCTTGAAAATGTTTTCGTTTGAGATGCTCAAAGGAAATCCGAATTCGGCATTAAATGACTTGAAAAGCATTGTTATCAACCAATCAACTGCCGAAAAACTATTTGGCAGTAACGAACCACTTGGGCAGACGATTAACCTCAATTTTGGCGAAAAAACTGAAGGTTTTTTAGTGACAGGTGTGATTGCCGATGCCCCCGAAAACTCAACTATCGAAAGTGAAATGATGATTCGTTTTGAGAACAATCCTTCGTATCAAGCAAACAAAGAAGAATGGAATAATCAAAATCATAATCTTTACATTCAGTTGGCCGAAAATATTAATCAAGAAACTTTCGAGAAAAAACTCAAGCCTTTTACGCAAAAATATTACAAAAGTACAATTGACCAGATCAAAAAAGAAGGTGGCAAACCCGATGAGCGTGCCGAGGTTTACAGTATCAGAACCATGCCTTTGCTCGATGAACATTTTATGAAGCACAATGGCGGAGTGTTGGTAAAAGACAAAACGTATCCGTATATGTTATTGATTGTCAGTATTTTAGTTGTGCTAATTGCCTGCATCAACTTCATTAATTTATCTATTGCTCGCTCGCTCGAAAGAGCCAAAGAGGTGGGTATGCGTAAGGCACTTGGAGCTGTCAAAAACCAGATTTTGGGACAGTTTTGGGGCGAAGCCTTCATTCTTTG
>NZ_JBMLRC010000486.1:0-3213 GCF_049241225.1 Emticicia sp. | reverse complement strand
ACCCCGTACAAGACAAAGTTGTTTGGAACGAATACCTCGAAACCGTAATCAAACCACGTGAAGATTGGAAAGATGTTTATCGTGCGTGTAAGGATATTGTGATGTAATTCATAAAACTTATTAAAATGGAAACAAGAGAAGAGTTTATAAAACGAATCACTCAGCGTCATATCGAGCAATTAGACCGATACAATAAGGATTATATTAAAGTATATGCGTCTCAATTACACATTTTGTCAGATTTTTTATTAGGTAAGGATATTTCACTTCCTCCATTTGGCGGAGACAATTATCCTGCTTACGATTATTTATCAACTATTCTATGTAGGAATCACCAATTTTGGACTACAGATGATAAGGTAGTTAAGAGTTTAATTAGACCGATTAGTAATCATTCAAACCAATTTTATTGGATTATAAATAACTTCATTTCTACCAAACTGATTAACTATAATGGAATAAATCAAGTAGATTTTGATACTTACTTAGCTTTCTTTAAACAACAAGGTTTTTCAGATGAAAATATTTGCGACATTATCATCAACAACAATAGTTGGGCAATATTTTATGAATACATAAACCAAGAAAAAAAGCTCTCTCCTGCAGGAAAATATCTACTGAATTTATTGGAAAGGGAGGAAGGAATATTCAATATCTTTAAAACCAATAAAATAGCTAATAGATTAAACGAGAAAGCTCTCGCTCAAAACGAATCAGGGTTTAAATCTCTAAATTTTCAATTTCTGCTTGATTATTATCCAAAAGCATTAGAGGGTTTATATGAAAGGTATATGTGTATAATGCCCGATAATTATAATCCAAAACGCTTAGACCATTCTGTCATTCTATATGCTCTTGATAAGGATGCTGTAAGGTTTGAAAAAGAAGCTGTAAATGCTATCCTAAGTTGCAAAAGTGAATCTTATCAGAAATTAGCAATTTATTTTAAACTTGATAAAGCACTACCCAACAAATATGAAGATGACATAGATACACTTATAAACGAGTATTACACAAAAACCTGTAAAGCAGAAAACCATTCGCATTTTTATGGCTATATAAGTGAGAATTACATAAATACTGGGCAACACGGCGAGCCTGCAAGCGTTGCGATAGCCAAATATTTGCTTGAAAAAGACAAAGTAAAGGCTATTCCACGAATAGAGGCATATATCAGTTATGCCGATTTTTATTATCCAGCTTTCCCTAAATTTTTAAGTGAATATTTCGGTCAAGATAGTTTACCCTATTTGGTGGAAGCAATACACAAAAACTCAAAATACGTCGAGAACCATTTTCACGCCCAAGTTTTCGGTATTATTCAACAATTTGATTTTTCATCAATAGCTGATAAACTATTTGATTACGCTATTAATCACTCAACAAAAGCTACAAGAGAACTCGCTACGGAAACCTTAGCCAAATTAGGGAAACAGGTTTTTAGCAAAGCTAAAGAACTTTTATCAGCAAAAAATGCAGATAATCGAATCGTAGGAGCATTGGTTTTATCCAAACTGAATAACGAAGAGGCTAATGAAGCACTGAAAAATGTAATTGATACCGAAAAAAATGATGACACTCGTGATATTATAATTGAAGCTCTAAATGAAGAACTTTATGGTAAACAATTATCGCTATCTCAAATAAAAGACCTCATTATTAAAGCAGAAAAGAGAGGAAAATTGAGTAAACTCTCTGAAAAGTGGATAGATGAGCGAGATTTGCCAGCTATTTACTGGATAGATGATTCTAAATTAAATGAAATAGAAGTAAGATTTCTATTTTATCGGATGGCGAGAGGAAAAGGCTTAAATTCTGATACAGAAATTAGGCAAACCATGAATGTAATTGATAAAACTCGCAGTGGGGCATTTGCAAAAAAACTGATTCAAGCATTTGCGGATAGTGGTTCAAATACAAAATTCAAACATTATCTAACAACAGGCGGACAACTCGGCGGTGATGAAGTTTTACCTACTTTAAAAAGTATTTTCACTTATAATATGGGTGAAAAACGGTATAAAATGGCCGAATATGCCGTAGAAGCGATGGGAATGATTGGTACAAACAAAGCACTCAGAAACGTAGAAGTTATATCCAGAAAATTTGCCAGCAAAAGACCGTCGGTTAGTGAAAGAGCCATACAGGTTTTAAGTGCAGCCGCCACCGAATTGAATATTTCTACTGATGAATTGGCCGATAGAATAATCCCTGATTTTGAGTTTGAAGGCCTATTCAAAGCGTTTGATGTTGATGGTGAAGAATACAGAGCCTTCATCAGTTCGGACTTTACGCTTTGTTTTTTTGATGAAGATAATAAACTAAGAAAATCAGTTCCGAAAAACACAAATAGTGAATTAAAAAAGGAGTTCAAAGAAATTGAAAAAGAAGTAAGAGATATTGTAAAATCGCAAAGTGGTCGATTAGAAAAATATTTAATCGAAGAACGACAATGGACTTCTGAACAATGGCAGGCATTTTTCTTGCAAAATCCTATTATGTTTGTCTATTCAATGAAATTACTTTGGGCGGTTTTCGACGAAAATCATCAATTAAAATATGTATTTTACTATCATGAAGATACTTCACTTTATAATTTTTCCGATGAAGAAATTGAATTAGAAGAAACCGATAAAATCTCAATACTTCACCCAATTTATTTAACACCCGAACAAATAAATTTATGGAAAGCAAAAATCTATGAATTAGATAAGGCTCCCATATTCCCTCAGTTAGATAGGACAGTATTTAGAGTTCCCTCTGAAGAACAAGAAAAAAATTATACTCGAATTTTTGCCAATCAAGATATTCCCAAAGGAGCTGATTTTGTTGCCTCTACCATTGAAAAATATGGATGGATAAAGTCCACAGGCGATGGAGGACGTTTAGAATTGGTTAAAAAGTATCCAAAAACTGAAATACGGGCTTATGCCAGTATTGAAGGTGTCTATGCGTGGTATCAAGGCGGAAATACAAAAGCAACTGTACACGAAATTAGTTTTATTGGCAAAAATTGGCAAGAAAAAGTATTGTTAAAAGACATTTCACCAGTTTTCTTTTCGGAAGTAATGTATGATATTCAAAGGTTGATAGATGCAAAGTAAAGACTTCATTTATACCTATTTTGTATAGTTTTCAATAATATTTTTCTTTACATCAAAAAATGCCCATCACAATTCTCGGAATAAGACACCACGGAGTAGGTTCGGCCAA
>NZ_JBMLRC010000485.1:0-2022 GCF_049241225.1 Emticicia sp. | reverse complement strand
TAGCAGATTAGATACTAATTTTTATTTTTAGTTTTGAAGAAAAAAAGCAATGATAGTTTTCGATTCCATCAAAAAATACAGCGAGATGTTCAGTAATAAAACGCTGCATCCGCTCATCAACATTGTTGATTTGAACAAGTCGGAGCCATTGCCTCGACCCAAATTTACTATCAATTTTTACGCTATCATAATCAAAGACTCCAAATGCGGAGATTTACGATACGGCAATCAGTATTATGACTACGACGAAGGCACGCTTGTTTTTTTTAGTCCAAATCAGATAATTTCGAGCGAACCCTTAGGTGAATTACATCAGCCTTTTGGCATTGCTCTCGTGTTTCATCCTGACTTTATTGCTGGCACGAGTTTGGGCAAGCAAATCCATGAATATACTTTCTTTGGTTACCAGTCCAATGAGGCTTTGCACCTTTCAGAAAAAGAAAGAAATGTGGTGAATCAATGCTTCGAAAACATTTCAACCGAAATTGGCCAAAACATTGACCGGCACAGTAAAAAATTGATTATTGCCAACCTCGAATTATTATTAAAATACTGCAATCGTTTCTACGACCGCCAGTTTATTACCCGTGAAAATATCAATCAAGGCATCATTGAGCGATTTGAAACATTGCTCAATGAATATATCTTTAGCGAAAAACTAAAAACAGACGGGCTGCCTTCGGTGGCATATTTTGCAGATGAATTGCACCTTTCGGCCAATTATTTTGGAGATTTAATCAAGAAAGAAACGGGCAAATCGGCACTCGATTTTATTCATCTCAGGCTGTTAGAAGTTGCCAAAGAAAAGATATTAGATACCACCAAATCAATCAGCGAAGTAGCTTTCGATTTGGGCTTTAAATACCCCCAACACTTTACAAGACTTTTCAAGCAAAAAGTTGGGGTTAGTCCATTAGAATATCGAGGTTTGAATTGAGTTTACAAACCCGTAGCTTTTTCTTGAGCTTCGGTGTATCTTGCTCCTACTACTTTTACAGCCTCCGATGCCTTCGTTAATTCATCAAGTTCTGCTGCCGAAAGTTGAACGTTGACGGCACCAATGTTTTCAGTCAAACGGTGCAGTTTCGTAGTTCCCGGAATCGGAACCGTCATAGGGTTTCGTGCCAAAACCCAAGCGAGTGCAATTTGTGCATTAGTAGCATTATGTTTTTGTGCGAAACCTGCAATAACATCAACCAATGCCTTGTTGGCAATGCGTGCTTCCTCAGTAAATCTTGGAATTATCGCACGAATATCTTGTGGCTCAAACTTACGATTTTCGTCAATCGTACCTGTAAGAAAACCCTTTCCGAGTGGACTAAATGGCACGAAACCGATACCTAATTCTTCGATAGTTGGAATGATTTCAGTTTCGTGATTACGAGTCCAGAGTGAGTATTCACTTTGCAAAGCCGAAACTGGTAAAACCGCATGAGCTTTACGAATAGTATTTGCTCCAGCTTCTGAAAGACCAAAATACTTCACTTTTCCAGCTTGAATCAACTCTTTTACTGTTCCTGCTACATCTTCGATAGGAATTTTAGGGTCAACTCGGTGCTGATAGAGTAAATCTATGCACTCAACCCCTAATCTTTTCAAAGAAGCATCCACTACCTTATGGATATTTTCTGGGTGAGAATTTACACCCACCATTTTCCCATCTTGAATATCAAAACCAAACTTTGTGGCTATAATAACTCCCTGATTTTTGAAAGGCTTTAGGGCTTCGCCAACAATTTCTTCGTTATCATACGGCCCATAAACTTCGGCAGTATCAAAAAAAGTAACTCCCTGCTCAACAGCATTTCTGATTAAATTTATCGAATCTTCTTTCGGAGGAAAAGGAGCATACGAAAAGCTCATACCCATACAACCCAACCCAATTGCTGATACTTCAAGACCCTGATTTCCTAATTTTCCTTTTTGCATATTTTTCGTTTTTTTTATATCAACAAAGTTCTGAATCTTGACGAAAGTTCTATAACTGATTTCAAACAGATTCTTACAAAAATCAAATAAAAA
>NZ_JBMLRC010000484.1:0-3843 GCF_049241225.1 Emticicia sp. | reverse complement strand
CATCAAAAACGTGGTGCTAATTGCCTCGGCATATACAGTTTATCAAGTTCGAAATCAGTACAAATAATTCGCTATACCATGAAAATCAAATATATATTTCTGTTAATATTTTTGTGTAAAGCTGCTTATTCGCAAAAAAAGGATGACTCCACAAAAGTACTGAATCTGAAAGAAGTACAGGTTCGAGAACAACAATTCAAATTTAATATTCAGAGTCTTCCTACCACCAAAGGAACATTTCTTTACGGTGGAAAAAAGACCGAAATGATAAATGTGCAAGGTTTAGATGCCAATATTGCCGAAAAAACTCCTCGACAAATATTTGCAAAAGTGCCAGGCGTTTTTGTTTATGACATGGACGGTTCGGGCAATCAGATAAACATTTCTACTCGTGGGCTCGACCCACACCGTGGCTGGGAGTTTAATATCCGTAAAGATGGAATCATTACTAATTCCGATATTTATGGCTATCCAGCCAGCCACTATTCTATGCCAATGGAAGCCATTCAAAATATTGAGTTGGTACGTGGAACTGGTTCACTACAATATGGCTCACAGTTTGGTGGAATGCTCAATTATGTAGCAAAACAGGGCGATTCGACCAAAGTTTTTGATTTTGAAAGTACTAATAGCGTAGGCTCGTTTGGTTTATTAAGTACCTATAATGCCGTTGGCGGACAAGTCGGGAAGGTGAATTATTATGCTTATTACAGCAAACGGATTTCTGATGGCTACCGTGATAATAGTAGTAGTGACTACGCTGCTTTTTCGGCACAAATTACTTATCGACCAACCGAGAAACTTTCAATAAAAGCCGATTTATCGCATTCAAAATACGTTTTTCAGTTGGCAGGCCAGCAGACTGATGCCATGTTTGCGGCAAATCCGAGAGTAGCTACTCGTTCGAGAAATTTTTATAGTCCAGATATTTATGTGCCATCAGTTTCGTTCAATTGGTCTTTGGGAAATCGCACCAAACTTTCGTGGGTTACATCGGCCATTTTGGGTAGCCGAAGTAGTGTGTTGTTTGATAGAACCGCCGATGTTATTGATAAAATAGACCCTGTTACGCTTCAATATGCCAACCGCCAAGTGGATATTGATAATTATCATAGTTACACATCCGAGCTACGTGTTTTGCACGAATACCGAGTTGGCAAACTGCCGTCAGTTTTAGTAGGAGGGATACAACTGATGAACAACGATTTGCACCGTCGTCAGCAAGGAAAAGGCACAACGGGCAGCGATTTTGACCTGAGTATTACAGGAAATTGGGGGCGTGATTTGCGTTTTAAAACCCAGAATATTGCCTTTTTTGTAGAAAATCGTATTTATCTCACGCCAAAATTGGCGGTTTCACCAGGTTTCAGAATCGAATCGGGCGAGTCAGTGATGTCGGGAATGATTAGCTATTATGATGCTTCAAAATTTCCCGATGCCATTCCGCACCGTTTTCCGTTGTTCGGCTTAACTGCTGATTATCAGCTTTCTACTAATCAAAATCTTTATGCTGGTTTCTCGCAAGCGTATCGTCCAGTGATTTTTAAAGATATTATTCCTGCGTCTATTTACGAAAAATCTTCTGATAATCTGAAAGATGCCAGCGGATATAACTTGGAAGCGGGCTATAAAGGAAATTTTGAAAAACTAAGACTCGAACTAACGTATTTTCAGTTGCTTTACAAAAACCGACTCGGAACTTTGGCACAAACTGACGAAAACGGAGCTTTCCAAATTTTACGTACCAATATCGGAGATTCATTTACGAAAGGCTTGGAAATGTTTGCAGAGTATTACGTCAGAATCAACGCAAAAGCTAATTTCTCGGTTTTTACCTCAAATTCACTGATGGATGCTCGATATTTGAATGCTGAGATTCGTTCGGGCGAAAAAAATGTGAGTATCAAAGGAAATTTTGTGGAAAGCACCCCGCAAGTTATTAGTCGCAATGGTCTAACCTTCCGACTCAGAAAGTTAAGTCTTACGAGTTTGTTTAGTTATACCGCCAAAAGCTACGCCGATGCCCTCAATACCGTACAGCCATCGGCCAACGGGAGCGTCGGACTTGTGCCTGCTTATGGCATCTTAGATTTCAACGCTACCTACCGAATTTCGAGCAAGCTTTTGCTCAAGTTCAACCTCAATAATGCTACCGACAAACAGTATTTTACGAAGCGTCCGCAGTTCTATCCTGGTCCAGGCATTTGGGCATCCGATGGGCGTGGATTCAACCTTACAGTTTCTACTCGTTTTTAAGCATTTATGGCATAAAAATTGTAATTAAAATTACAAGGAATCGCTTAGTTAAATTAGGCGATTCCTTGTAAGATAGTTGCATAATTTATGCTTGTAAATGGCTGTTTTTCAGTTGTTTATGTTTTTGTGCTTATGTATTCTATTTGCAGTGTAATATAATTTCCTAATGAAGTTTAAAAGAGAATAATTATGAAAAAAATGGAGTCTTTACTAATAAATCTGAAGGTCAAAGCTCGCCAATTTGGATTGTCAATTTTTCTTGTCTTATTGGTGGTTTCTTGTAAAGATAAATCGCTCGAAGACCCTACACCAATTGCCTCAAAAAGTATTAAAGAATACGATGTGAGCCTGTCAATCAAATGGGCAGATATGACACTGAAATTATTGCGAACAACCGCCGCCCAAACCCCGCCAGTGGCCGCTCGTGCCTTAGGTTATGTTGGTCTTACGATGTACGAATCAGGTGTTTACGGAATGCCCGATAACCAGTCTTTGCAAGGGCAAATCACTTGGCTCACGACGCTTCCAAAACCCGATTTGAGTAAGAAATACAACTGGGCATTATCGGTCAATGCTGCTCAGCATCAGATACTTAGCGATTTGTTTTCGACTACTACAGAAGCAAACAAAAAAACGCTTGATTCGTTAAAGAATACTTTAGAAACTGCTTTGATTAGTGGTGACGATACAACGGTTGTCAATCGTTCGAAATCTTTTGGTGTGAGTATCGCCAAAGCCATTTGGGAATATTCAAAAACCGATGGTGGACACGAGGGTTTCAAGAATAATTTTCCTGCCGATTATAAAGTGCCAGTGGGTATTGGTTATTGGGAACCAACCGAAAACGGTAGAAAGATTCCGATGCTACCTTCTTGGGGCAAAAATCGCACATTTGCGGCAGCTAATGGGGCCTTGCCAGTACCGAAATTACCCAAAAGTCCATCGTATCGTGAAAACAGCGATTTCTTTAAAGAATACAAAGATGTTTATCAAAAAAATAAGATTTTGACTCAGGAGGAAAAAGAAATTTCTGTTTGGTGGGCTGACGACCCAAGCGAAACTTTCACTCCGCCCGGACACTCATACTCGTTGGCAAAAATTGCAACGCTTACAAGTAAAGCAAAATTAGACCAAGCTATCGAAGCATTTGCCAAAACGGGGTTGGCGGTAGCCGATGCGTTCATTTTATGTTGGAAAGCAAAATATACGTACATGAATGTCCGCCCGTACACCTATATTCGTCAGACCGTTGACCCAACTTGGATTCCGTTTTGGCCAGCACCTCCGTTTCCGGGTTTTCCTTCAGGACATTCTACGCAATCAGCAGCTGCGGCAATGGCTCTAGAGAGTGTTTTCGGAACAAACTTTGAATTTACCGATACTTCATGGGAAGGACGCCCGAAAGATACTAAACGTAATGTAGAGTTTAAGCCTCGTAAATTAAAATCATTTTGGGCTGCTGCCGAAGAGTCTGCTTTATCTCGTTTTTACGGTGGAATCCATACAAACATGGATAATTCGGTTGGTTTAGCTGAAGGTAAGAAAATAGGTACTAATATTGTGCAGTTGAAATTCAAAAAATAAGAA
>NZ_JBMLRC010000483.1:0-1212 GCF_049241225.1 Emticicia sp. | reverse complement strand
CCAGTCTTTTGTGTTGCAGATATTGGCTTGTTTTTCATCTTATTTTTGAAATAATATTTCATACTACAATTCCAATATACAACTGCAATGTTCAACCCACTACAGGGTTGGCAACATTTTTACAATTTGTTTCCCCGAAATTCTTTCGGGGCTATTTATGTTAAAGCCCTTTGGGCTTTTCTTAATGTAATTTATTTATACTATGTGCTTACGTAAAATTACAATAGATTAAACGGCTTTATAATAAAGTTGCTAATTTACTGACAGTCAGGTGTTTATAAAGACCAGTCAACAAGTAACTAATTTTCAGTAACTCCTTAATCGTCCAAACGATAAACTCTGCACTCGTGCTGCTGGCTATAATGCCCAGTCGTAAAGATTTGGTTGAGTGGATGATTGAAGGTCTTTTCTCGTAAAAGATTTTCGTCAATTCCATTATGTGGGTCGAAGTTTACCACAAAAACGTATTTTGGATTATCTTGCAGTGTCCAAATCATCAATTTTTGCTCTTCGGTTGCTTCTAAAAGCCATTTCACCGAACGGCCTTTGATTTCCTCCCAAATATTTTCGGCCAATTGGTGCATTTGCTGAAACAAATGAAACTGATAGTGATTTTTACCCCAAATAAATGGCCCGTGAGTTACTTTATCTCGGTCGTTATCATCTCGAATCGCAAAAACGTATAGTTTCGTATATTCTTCATTTTTGCCTCTTTCAAGGTGCATATTTCGAGTTTCAAAGCCCAAACCTACATAGCTTGGCATATCAGTCAAAAACAACGAAACAAATAAACGCAAGTAATTGGCAGTTCGATAAAACTCGTCAAAACGAGGGTCGTCTTTATCGGCTGTCATGACCGTAAAATTCGGTGCGAATTTACGAGTGCGAAGCAATTGATTGTACTTCACAAATTTCTGCATAAACTCAGCAGAACCCACCACCGAAGACTGTAAATCTCCGAGTGTAGAATCGGCATCAATGGCTTCCAAGTGGTCATTTTCATCGCCATAACCCATAAAATCAGGGTCAACTAAAAAAGTTTCGGCAAAAAATGCAAAATGCTTAACGCCTTGTTTCTGCACATAATGCTTTACGGCCATCAACGGGTCATAATATTCATCTGGTTTGGCTGGCACACCATCTGGTCTGGGTTGAACGTGAGCCATATCGCCCCGCATAAAATCTAAATTGTAGGTTTTCTGACATTCATAA
>NZ_JBMLRC010000482.1:0-1415 GCF_049241225.1 Emticicia sp. | reverse complement strand
TAAAAAGAACTCGTGCAGAATAATTATTATTTCCTTCGTCAGCTTACCAAGCAAATCGAAACCAAGATTGTGGGTTTGAAGTTGATGGAATGTTTTAGTCAGGAAAAAGATGAATTGGTGTTTGGTTTTGCGGCGGCTCGTGGCAAAAACCGAAACTATAAAGAGTTTTATATCAAAGCCGTCATTTTGCCCGATTTTGCTTCTTTGTATTTTACCGATAAATTTGAACGTGCCAGACGCAACAGCGTTGATTTGTTTGAGCAGTTGATGGATTTAGAGGTTACGGGCGTTCGACAATTTCTGAACGAACGTTGCTTCGCAATAGATTTTGAGCAAGATTTTTCGATTGTTTTCAAAATGTACGGTACTCGCTCGAACCTTATTTTGTGTCATAATCAGGAAGTTATTGAGCTTTTTCATAGCAGAATTGTCAGTGATAAAAACCTAGTAATTAATGAGTTAGATAGACCAATCGACCAATCTTATGAGCGTTTTTTGAGCGAAAAACAAGATTACAGAAAACTATTTCCAACATTCGGGAAGCTTGTTAATGCTATTTTATCTGATGCCCTCACCCTAAATCCCTCTCCCGCAGGAGATGGACTTAATGAGTGGGAAGAAATTCAGAAAATAGTTGAGCAACTCGAAAATCCTCGTTATTATTTAGTGCGTTGGGAGCATCAATTGCACCTTTCTTTGCTACCAGTTGGCGAAATTATTCAAGAATTTGAGCAGCCAATTGAGGCAATGAATGCCTTTTATATTGCTTATAATAAACTCAATACGCTCGATGATGAAAAGGCTGAAGTACTGCGGAGACTCACCAAAGAAAAGAAGCAAACCGAAGCTTATTTACAAAATTCGTATCAGCGAATGGAATCGCTTGATTCGGAAATAAAAAATGAAGAAATTGGGCATATTCTGATGGCAAATTTGCACCAAATCGAAGAGCGAGCCGAACGAGTGGAGTTATTTGATTTTTATAGAAATCAGAATATCACAATCAAACTTCGCCCTGACCTTTCGCCACAAAAGAATGCAGAAAATTTTTACCGAAAATCAAAAAACGAAAAAATAGAGCTCGAAAAACTGATGGAAAACATCGAAAGTCGAGAGCAATTACTGACGGTCATCAATAATCATATCGAAGCTATTGAAACGGCCGAAAATCTAAAGACTTTACGTAATTATTTGAAAGCCAATGGATTATCGCCAAATACAAAGTTAAAAATTCAATCTTACAGAGAATTATTTAAGCGTTTTGAAGTTGAAGGATTTGAGATTTTAGTCGGAAAAAATTCTAAAAATAACGACTTGCTCACGCAGCAATATGCCTACAAAGAAGACCTTTGGCTACACGCCCGTGATGCAACTGGCTCACACGTAGTACTAAAATATCGAGCAGGTAAAAAATT
>NZ_JBMLRC010000481.1:0-15439 GCF_049241225.1 Emticicia sp. | reverse complement strand
AAGTGGCTCAATTTACTCTGCCGATGGTGGCTCAATTACGCCGCCACACACAATTTCTTTATTTCGTTTCCACTTTCGGTAGATTTTCATAAATAATAAGGTTATTTTCGTCATAGCAAACTTGGTAAAAAATTAAGAAATCATCTTACTGACATATTGTCTTTTTTCTTGGAATATGTCATTAACATAAAAGTAGTTATGAAACCGTTCTAAAAATTGTCCTACTTTTTACCACTCTATAAAGTTGTACTTTTCCCACAACTTTATCTTTCGAGAATGATGCTACTGACTATAATAACAGAAAGCCCAAGTGCATCGCTCTTGGGCTTTCTCGCTACTAAATCCACACAACTTTCGTCAAATGAATAAATTATTTGGCATATTTTCAAATTTTAAAGCATCTTTATCTAAAATTGTACCCACACTTACAAAAATGAACAATCACACCAATACTTTGCGGATTACTCGTAAACAATCCATTCAAACCAATGAGGTTTTATTTTTAGAAGCAAAAGCGAATTATACCATTATTCACCTTGTCGATGGCAAAAGTATTTTAGCGGCTACCACGCTCAAACGATTTGAAAATAAACTACCCAAAACCACTTTTTGCCGTCCTAACAAATCATTTATTATTCATCGGGACTTTATCGAAAGGGTTAATTATCAAGAAAAATCCATCATCTTGAAAAATGCTCTCATCATTCAAGCATCACGTAGAAAAGCACCACTAATATTAAAAATGGTTGACCCACTAAATAATCTCAATTAACCATCAATAACCTTTAAAGCACTACATTCCCATTCCAAAACCTTGCCCTCGCTCTTTTGTTTTTTTCTTCTGCTCCTCTTGGTCTAATTCATTCCCATCTAATTTTCTAACATTTCCACTTGCCTTTTGCCCTGCCATTGTCCCTGCTCCTAACCCTGTACTTTGTTCAGGTGTTTGGCTCACTGGTCGGCTTTGTTCGATTGATGGCGTAGCAGTATTAAGTAAAATTTGATATTGAACATCATGTTTGGACATAACCGTTTTAAACGATGAACGCTCAAAGACAAGACTATTTTTGTCTTGTCCCTCTGTCACTTTGATTCTTCGCTTGTTCAATTCTTCAATAAATTCTTTGCCACTTTTGGACACCTTTAACTGACTCGCTACCTCCTTATCTAATTTCAATGATTCCTCTAAAGCTATTTTTATTTTTTGCTGGGCTGCCAATTCCGCTGCTGCCTGCTCGGCTGCTGCTCGGTCTTCTCGTCTGCTCTGCTTAATTTCATAATCTTTGGGTTGGTTTAACCTTTCTAATTTCCGTTGGCTCGTTTCTTCGATATGTCTTTGCCTTGCCTTGGCTCTGTCCTCGCTTCGATTGTCATAAAATACGGCTTGTAAATCTTCCTTTCTATACTGCTTTTCTCCTACTCGAATACTGCCGTTTTCTTCTCCGTAATACCTGTTTTCTGTGGCACATATTTTAGACAAATGATGTAAGTTTTTGGCTCGTCCTATCAATTCATCGGCTCGTATTTTTTGTATGTCGTCATGCCCTGAGCGTATCGCCAATACTTCGGGACTGCTCGCCAATTTGACCTGCTTTTTCTCCTGGGCAAATCCATACTTTAAGTTGAGTGCAACCGCCCTTTCTGCGGTCTTGTTGTACTCTCGCCAATCGTTGTAAAGGGTGTGCTTATCGGTCGCTCGATTGAAGATAATATGTACGTGGTAATGCTTCGTATCTCGATGCCCAACGGCTATATATTGGGTTTGGTCTATCCCTGCATCTTTAATATAATCACTCGTTATTTGCTTGATTTTTTTAGGGTCTAAATCTACCATATCTGATGCCGAAAAATTTAAACTGTGGTGGCCGACATAGTGCTTGCGGTTCTCATTTCCGTACTGTTTATGGGCTTCGGCTTGGGAAATAAAATCCGCTTTCATTCGATTTCGACCTTTTAAATCTGCTGCATCTCTCGGTACTCGGATATTATCGGAATGGATAATTAACTCTTCTTTTTTGTCCTTGTGTTCGTCTAACCTACCTTCATAGATGTAGTTGATGGCATTGCCAAAACTTGAACCTTGTGGATGTGAGGTCGCTGTCATTGCTTGTACTTTTTTAATATTTCATCTATCGTATCTAAATATTCATCTATCTTTTTAACTTGATTACTCACCTCTTTCATGTTGAAATTATTAGCGAAGTAATTCAAGTTTTTAGCGATTTGATTCAAATTATTAGACAAACCGATTAACTGCTTTTTATCGGCTTGCTCTTCGGCACTAAACAAATTTGTCACCTTGCCTTTCAGAATTAACTCACGCCCCAACTGCGTAATCTTTAAGCCGACTCGTTCGGCCTTTGCTTCTAAAGCTTCATACTCTTGGGCAGTAAATCGGCACGTAAGTCGTTCACTTTTGCTTTGCTCGGCTTTGCTGGGTCTGCCTTTACTTCGTTTGATTGGTTCGGTTTTTTCCATATTTTTAAAGGGGTCAAGGGGTGAAACCCTTTGCAAGATAGGCCGCTTGCGGCTCGTTTTTTGCGTGCAAAAAACCTATCTTGCTTCACGCTACAAACTAACAAAAAAAGCATCAAAATTCCAAATTTTTAATAAATTATACAATATCATTAAATTATCATCACTTTATCATCAAAATACACTAAACCAATAAATTATCATCATATTATCACTACTATATCATAAAATAAACATCAAAACGTTTTTTATATCTCAATTTACTTGTATATTTGGCAAAACATCAATAATCTTGTGAAAAATGGGTATCGAAGAAATTAGACAGCGTAAAAATGAGGGTAAAAAAAAATGGGGTATATTCCTCGTTGCATTCATCAAACAAAATTTTGATGAAAATGCCCCCTATGATTTTATCGTCAAAGAACTCAATGATAAATATCAGATTGACTTGTCAACTCACGAACTAACCAATTTGATTTATTCAGTTAACAAGAAAAGTAAAAATAAACAAACTCTTGGTACTGGAGTAGTTCAAATACTAAAAAAGACTGGCAATAACACGGAGAAAATAGAAGAAAACAAAGTTGTACTAAACCAAGAAAAAGAAACGAATCATAATAATGACCTTTTAGATTTATTCGATAAAACATACACCAAAAATCAACCTATTGAAAAGTCAAAATCTAATCCTTTCAAAAAATAACGACCCTCAAACTAAGACTTAAAAGCCCGCTCGAAGGTCGCCCAAAATACAAGTTTCTCAACCGCATTTTATTTTCCAACATAAATGTAATTATTTCTAATGAAAAAAATCAAGTTAATCAATCAAAACAAGGGAGGACAAGGCAAGACGTTTTTAACTTCTCTCATCATTGCAAAGGAAAATCAGAACCAGTCTAACTTCATTGCGGTGGATGCTGATTCGGGTAATCGCTCACTTATTAAGAGGTTTGAAGGGACGCCACTGGCGGATAAAGTTATCGAGTTTTCCCTATTCAATGACAAAGAATCTGAAACCATTGATAAGACTTTATTTGAAGAATTATTTAACAACATTGCCGATGGAGACTACGAAAATATCTACATTGATTTAGGTGGTAATGAATCGCGTGAACTCCTTAAATTCTTTGAACTTATTGGGGTCGAAAGCATCAAAGAGTATTTCAATGAAATGGATTTTGAGGTCGAATTTTTTACCATTATTAGTGTTGGCGATAGGGATTGTATTGACCATTTAAACAAAGTCCAGAAGTCTTTAAAAAATGTTTTTACTAATGTCATTTTTATCAATGAAGGATTTATTAATCCTCGATTAGATACCGATAAAATCGAACTCATTGAAAAGTATGCAAAAGATAATAAAATAGAGCTGCGTTACTTTGGTAAAGCAGAAGGTTCGCTCAAAGATAAAATCAGCGATTATGTCCGCTCGGGATTCTCTACTTCTATTGGAATGTTTAAAGGACACTTCAATAAATTAATCGAACAAGTTAAAATATGAAGAACTACGGAGAACAAGCCAATCAACGGAGGCAAGAGGAACAAGTCAAAGAATTAGATAAACGATTGAACGAAATTGAAAATCTTGTTTTTGCCCATAGCAAAGAAAAGTTAGACCCATACACCAAAAGTATTTTGGTAGCACATTTGGCAGACAATCAAATCAATGCCGATGATATTAAAGCATATTTGGGCGTGAAGATTTCCCAAATTAAAACCCACAATTATAGCGGGTTAAGTCCTATGACGGCTTTCATGCTCCGATGGGGATGGTTTATTGGGGCTTTGCCAATGATGCTACTTTTATTAATGGCATGGTGGTTTGTAGATGTACGAAATAAGTATGATGTTGTTGAGCAAAAAAGCCTTGAGCAAGAAGCAATTGAAAAAGTAGTCAAATATGATAAAACTGAAAATCATTATTACATTGATGCCAAAGATTACACCGTAGAAAATGGCAAAAATGGAGGTTTTAAAGGTATCATTATTAAATCCAAAGCAAATGAAAACAACAACTAATCGAGCAACCATTAATAATCGTGTCCTTCTCGGCTCAATAGAGGTACTTAGAAAGGGCGAAGAAGTCGAAATAGTACAATCCACTCAAAAAAATTATTTAATCCGTAAAATCGGGCTTTTTGAGGTTTTTAGCATAACTAAAGAGAACATAACTATTTGTGAATAATAAAACGGGTCGCTTAGGGCGACCCGTTGCTTTTCTGCTATCTTATATTCTTTGAAGAATTAGGATTTGATAATTTCTATTTCTTTTCCTAATTTGATAAGAAAATAGGGCAACGAATTAAAAAACGTGTAATACTGACCTTTTTCCTACTTTTGTGAATCCTCTATTGATGGATATAGCATAGTGTCAAAAATCCCGAAAGCTTCTTTTGGGATTTTTTTTCTCGAAAGATAAATTTGTGTGGCTCTGCCCGCCCTAAATACCTTTTTTAAAGCGTGCCGAAGGACGCAAGCCACCATTTGAGCAGGGGAAAATTTGCGTAGAGTATGACTACTTTTTATATGGGTACAATTAAACATTTTGGTGTAATGTCACATACAAACACCATAAATCACTGATAATCAATAACTTAAAAACAAAAAATATAAATATATTAACTTCTCGATACAGATAAGATACTAATTATTTTAGTTAAATTGTTGATTATCAATAATTTATATCTCTTAGAATTAAATTGTGCTAACGAGCCACTAGGAAATTTTCATACAATCAACTCTCAATGACTATAAAAACAGGAAACTAATAACGTTAGCAAAACCAAATCAACTAAAAACTTAGTTCAAACCCCCAACCAGAGTTATTTGTCTTTTTTGATTTTTTCCTTTTTCGTTCTCGACGTATAAAAAATTGCGTGCGTTTTACGCTTCATAAACCACCCATTTTTTTTATTTTTCTATCAGTTGATAAAATTTAATCAATATCAATTGATTTGATTGTTTTTGATATTTTTTTTGATACAAATCACTGACAATCAAATGTTTAACATATTGTATTGTAACAAATTTGGGTAGGTTTTAACTACTTATTGTAACAAATTTGGGTAGGTATTGTAACAAATTTGGGTAAGTTTTAACTACTTATTGTAACAAATTTGGGTAGGTATTGTAACAAATTTGGGTAGGATAGAATATAAAATAACTTTTATAAATAACATTTACTTTTAAATGTTATTTTATTACTTTTGCAAAAAACAAATATGATGGAAGAAAAAAGTTTAGTCAGAATAAGTAACGTACTCAATCTTACTCGTCAAGAGTTTAGTGTGATGGAAAGGCATATTTTACATTGTGTGATTCACGAATTAAAAGTAAATCAAGGTTTTCATGTTAAGAATGTAGATGACTTAACTCCCATTATTATAAAGATTAATAGCGTCGATGTTCTTAGAAACTCGAAAAATATAAATGCTTTAAAAGAAGCTATTGAAAAAATCACTAAACGTAGTGTGTTTTTTGACTTTTCAAAAGATGGAGATTATTATTTTGGTTCTATTGCTCCATTTACATCTGCTAATTATATAGCCAAAAAAGGCAGTAAGGGAGAAATACAAATTGATATAAATTATAAGTGTAAAAAACTATTTTTAGAGTTGGCAGAAGGATATACTAATTTACTGTTAGATGCCATTTTAAGTCTTAAAAGCGAGTATTCCATTAGAATGTATGAACTTATGAGTATGTATCAAAATCAAGGCTCATGGAGTGTGAAATTAGACGATTTGAGAAGCTTAGTTGGTTTACAACCTCTTGAATACAAAAATTATGGAATGTTTGAAAAACGAATTTTAATCTACTCACAAAAAGAACTTTGGGAACACTGTGGGATATATTTTGAGTGGGCTATTGCTCAAAAGGAACGAAAAAAGATAACAGCCTTAACATTTACTATTAGAACCAAAGAGAAGCAAGAAAAGGTACAAATAAATGCCGATATTAAGACAACAATGGACTATATCGCTACCTTAACACCCAAAGATATTGCAGAAAAATCTCATATTTTAATGACTCAATACACGCTTTCAGCCGAACAAAAAGACTATATTTTATCTGACACAAACGTTTTTAATGAATTTATTAGAGTTCATGCTATCATTGAAAACATGATTGAAAGAGCAAAACCACCCAAAGACAGAACCAAGTATTTAGCTAAGTCTTTGGGGCTGGATAAAGTCAAGCTTTGATTTAGTCTATTATCTCCATAAATTCTATGGCATCTTTTTTTACAATTTTGTTATTATTTAAAATAATTCGTTTGTAATATACCTTACTTCTTATAAGATTTTTTTGCTCTAACTCTTTGGCTCTAATCCCCAAAGTATCCCATTTTTGGATTAGTGAATGTAACTCACAACCATACTTATTGATTTCTAATTTTTTATCATAGTCATTGTATTCATAGCATATTTTTTCCTTAGTTCCTGCTATAATTCCACCATATATTAAAGCATCTATTTGTCCTGACTGTGAAATAATTAGTGTATCATTCATCAAATTGATAAAACCTAAATATCCCTTTTTATATAACTTTACTCGCATTTGATGAGCAGTAATGAATGGTTTCCTTGCTTTATTATAAGTATCTATTCTTTTTGAAATCCTTTCAAATTTTGAACAGCTAATAAAAACAAACAATAGAAAAAAAGGTAAAATGTTTTTCATGCCAAATACTGTCAGTCTTATGCTAATTCATTTTATAAAATAAAAGACAGCTCCAAAGACTTAGCTAAGTCTTTGGAGCTGAAAAGTTTAATCTTGAAATTACAATATTCGTAAACTTAAACACAATTCTTCGGCTCTTAATGTATCTTGGGGGCTAACATTAGAATAGCCTATAAATGTATTTTAACATACTACTCTAATTTAATAATTTTCTTATTTTGATTCAAATAAACATTGTAATAATACTTATCTTTATTAAAAACCATATTTGTTCCTTTGTTTAAATTTGAATAAAATAGGTATGGGTTTTTATTTATAATTATAGTAAACTTTATCTTTTTAGCATCTATAATCATGGGTATTTTCTTTAAAACATTCCCCTTTTTATCACTTACATTTAATATGCCTTGTTGATAGGAAATATTATTACTATTAACAATTCCAATAATAGAATCTGTAATCATGATTTGATTTTCAACAATTAATGTATCATTTATTTCTAATGATACATTATCATTTTTAAAACCAGAACCAAAAAGCAGGTTAAAATTCGTGTTTTTTGAAACACTACAACTCATAGTTATTATAGATAATATGAGAAATTTAATTAAGTTTTTCATTTTTGTTTTCCTCTGTTTAGTGCTGGTATCTTATAAAGTCTATACATTTCTCTTACTTGAAACCCTTCTATTGAAGTTCCTGCTACTGGTTGTCCTTGTGAATTAACATCTTGGCCTTGATGCATTAAATTTCCAAAATAATCATTTGTGGTTAAAGGAACAATCTTTCCATTTTGTACTTCTGTTAATGATTTGATATGTCCTAAACCTGAACTATGCCCTAACTCGTGTGTTCCTGTTCTTGCATAATTTCCTCCTTTTTCGATATAGACAACATTTTGACCTACTGGACCATAACCTTCAATATTTCCTCCTGGTGGGTCTTGTTGCCCCACTGCCGTTGCTACATCATCCACAATTCTAAATGCGTGGTCGCTTGAACTAAGTGGATTTGTTGCTGATTCGACACTAATATTAGCAGTTGCCGTAAATTCTATATTTTTATCTTTTCCAGTAAAAGAATTAATAAATTGCTTAGAAATTTGATTAGCAATACTATTAAGTTGTTTGGAGCTTAATCCCTTAGTTGTATTATCAACCACTTTACCAGTAATGGTTATTTGATATAAATCTCTACCATTTTTTCCGCCTCCTTGAATTACATTTATACCTAAACTATCCCCATTAACATCAATAAATCTCATAGGATTATTAGCCGAATATTGGAATGTAGAAAGTCCAAAATATTTATCTGCAAATCTATCAACCCTGTCCATACGTCCAGTAGTTGGGTTGTATGTTCTTGCTCCTAAGTTAATCCTATTCAAACCAAACGTTTTTTCTGATTCCTTATTTTGGTACTCATGGCGGTTTATTACACCGTTGACTTGACCTGCTCCACGTAAAATCACGCCAAATGGGTCGAACGCTGTTTCTGAGGTCTTTATCAACTGGTTGCCGTCCGCTCTAAATGCTACTCGTGTATTGCCCAAATGGTCAGTATAGAAAAATTCATACACCCAAACACCATTTACATAAATAGCCCTGCCTTCGGGTGCAGCCATTTGGTAGGGTTGCCCATTTTTGTAAGTAATACCCCCAAACTCCCAATACTCTCCAGTTGAATACACCGTTTTGAGTAATGCCCCTGCTCCATCGTAAAAATGATTTATCTTTCTGCCATCGGTGAGCTGTACCTCTTTGGGTTGTTTCAGAAATGTATCATAAATAATCAACGAAATGCCCTCGTTTGCATCACTTTTTACACTCCCATCGGTATAATACGTATAATTTCCGCCACCTCTCGGCACTAAATCTACCTCGTTATCGGTTGCTGAAACCCCATCAGTTACTTGGTTCAATTTATTACCATCATAGGCATAATTGAGGTTATCCATTAAGCCAAAACCGCTACTGGTTTTACCGTTGCGTTGCATGGTTTTGATATTGCCGTTTTTATCATAAGTTAGTCCAGATAATGAATAATTTTCGTTGGCAAGTCCTGCAAAATTAGCCCCTGTCATGCGTTTTAGTGGGTCATAAGTCATATTGTAAGACCGTAAACCAATTACTTGATTTTGGTCGTTGGCACTCTGCCAATATTGCTTTCCTATATTCCCATCATAAAATCCGGCACTTTCATATTCCAATTTATAACTGAATAAATCGCCCTCGCTGGCTTTGGGTATGGCGTTGCCATTATTATCTAAGTTAATACCCAATAAACCACCCCTTAAATGCCAAGTGTAATTCATGGTTTGTAAACCATTGATATTCACTCCTTGTGAGGCGTTGGGGGTAATTTCAGCCCTATATTTTGTTAAGGCACTGGCTTTTATATCGGTGGTTGGCAAGAGCAGTACATATCTCCTTGCGAAATCTTCTGTATTAGGTTGGGTAACAATGCCTTGTGAGGGGCGTTCGATAAACTCCTTTGTACCACCTGCCACAAACGTATTATTCGGAAATATTTTCTTTTGACTTACTCGACCGATTTCGTCATAATCATTCTTTACAATCTCGATGGGTGTGGTATTAATACCATGAAACAGTTTTTTAACTCGTCCTACGTGGTCAAGTTCGTTTTGGCTCTGCTCGGTGGTGGCTATTCCTGCTTGGTTTTTATGTATTTTTTTCGTCTGAAGTATTTCTCCTGCGTGGTTATACTCGGTATCTAACATTTCAATCTGCCCATACACATTTTGCGAAAAAGTACGAATTACTCGCATTTTATTGTCATAATACAGCACCGTAGCCAACCAATTTCCACTTACATCACTACGGCTACGAGAACCCACCATCAGGCTCTGTGCTTCGGGGTGTTGAGCATGAAAAGCCGTGCCACCATCGGCAAAAGCCATGCCCGATGGTCGCCAATCGTTGTAATTATCGTAATAATTAACATGACGTATATCCGTATCCGAAAACAACTGCGGATAACTATTGGAATAAGAGTAAAACAAACCACCACTCACTCGACTTTCGTAACGGTCGCCACTCCATGCCCACGTTTCGGCTTCTAAGGCTGTCAATCCCCTATTTTCTGATTTCTCCCCTCGCATGATTTCTCGATTGAAAGCATCATATTTATAAAAAGACCATTTCCCAAACTCTCTTTGAATAGAGCTTTGCGACCATACCAATCTATCCCATTTATCATACACAAAATATTCATCGCCACTGGCTGGTACGTGCTTTAAGTGCATTCGTCCTCGATAGTCATATTCATACGAAAATATCCATCTCTGCCACTCGGTCGAATTCTTAGTGATACTGGAGTTCAATTCGTAGCCTTCGGGCTGTATAACGGCCAAAATACGCCCCATTCCATCATATAAATAATAAGTAGTGGCATAGCCGTTATTGTCTTGGAGTTGCTTTTGTACCAATCGCCCTCGTTTGTCGCTTATCTCGATGCTTGTATGCCCCTGCTCGTCAATGATGCGTTTTTTGTATAAACTATTATTGGGATAAGTGCCTGATAAGATAATATTTCCGCTTCCATCTAAATAGTAGTATCTAACGTCTGACCCTGCGGATTCATCAAAATTTTGCATTTTTTTATTAGCGGTTCGCCATGCGTTGCCCGCTCCGTACTGTTCACGGACACGATTGAGGGGCGAATTATCAAAAGCAGTAGTGGCTGTATAAGCATAAGAATCGCCATAAAATGAATTGGCTAAACTAAACGCATTGGCTTGGTATGTACCTGTATTATTAGTTGTGGGTGCTGGCAAAGCTGTGCGAATCACTCGCCCGAATTTGTCGAACTCCACCGTTCCACTTACGATGTCTTTATTGGTCGGTGATTGCTGGTAGCCTACCGTTTGCAAACCACGCCCCAAACCATCACTATAAGCAACCGTAATCACGGCTTTACTGGGGTCGCTTCCATCAGCTTCATTGGTCGTAGCTACCCTAAATTTGCTATGAATAATAGCGTTTTTGTCGCTTGGTATCGTTTGAGCAAACCCCAATAAAGGGATAAAAAACAGAAGTATTATATATCTTTTCATATCAAAAGGCGTTTCCATTGAGTGAAATATTAGTAAATGTGGTTTGATTCGCTGCTCCATAAGTAACCAAACCTATGAGATAGTTTGTGCCAAAATCAAGCGTAGTCGGGGCGTTTCCTGTGAGATTAAAATAGGCATTCCATTGGTTATTGGCTTCGGGGTTGCTGTCAGTGCTATAATACCCTTTGATGCTCGTCCCTGTCTTCACTACCTTAATCCATGTTTGATTGGCTGCCGAACCTGCAAAACTGTATAGTCCGCCTGTTCCGCCGTTGGTGTCTCGCTTTAACTCTCCTACATTTTCGTTGCCATCTTGAATAAGCGTGTAAAATTGGGCGTTAGAATTGGTATTACTTCTAATCATAATGCCTGAGCGTTGACCATTTAATACTGGCAAACTATTGATTTTGACAATCATCGTAAAATCGCCACTCATAGATTTGTAAATCCAGTGAAAACTATCATCCGAACCGCCCACATTTCCACTACCTTGTAGGGTTAATGCACCCGAATTATTTTGCGTACACCCACTGGCCGTGCCAATATCGGCACTACTCCAACCACTCGGCAAAACTGGAATAGTCAAACCACTTGATGCTGAACTGGTGCAACCATCAACCGTACAAGTGGCGGTGTAAGTGGTCGTTGTTTTGGTCGAAACGTTAATGCTCGCACCTGCCCCACCATTTGACCAATTGATAACACCTACACACCCCGAAGCCGCTAATGTGGCATCACACAAAGTAGATGAACTAATAGCAATACTTGGAGCATCGGGATTCGTACAACCTGTCGGGGCGGTCGTGGCATACACATAATTGTATAAATCGGTTAAATAACTACTGTGGTCTTTGATATTTTGTAAACGATTCAGTTTATCATACGTAAAACGGCTCACCAAACCATTAGGAGAAACGATGCCACTTAAACCAACCTGTGGGCGATAACTGTACCATGAAACAAAAGCATTGGGCAAAGCACTACGTAAACTTTGCAACTGGCTTAACTGCCCCGATGAAAGCTCCGTTGAACTCATGCCCGTTGCTGTAATCCCTGCGGTGCTTAATCCTGCATCTGTTTGGCTCTTGGTGGCGTTCTTGATTTCTGCTAACAATAACGCATCATTATACCCCCAAACCAACGAAATCGGCATATCATCAACCACATACCCCAAAGGATTGCCGTTATTGGCATAATCCGTAAAAGCTACCCGCTTTTCTAATATACCACCTTTGGGTGCAGACCATAATTCTTTCAACAAAATATTATTACTAAATCCCCTTGGGTTACTTCCAGAAAAGAAATCAAATACCCTTTTCTCTTTGTAAATCATACTTATGTTACCCGAAATTGTTTCTTTTATCTCTGTTTCTAAAGCTTGGCTTCGCTGATTTCTTGTAAGCATTTCTTGCACAACAGCATCAGAAGTATATGAAGCATCAGACGGATAAATAAATGATTCTGTTCGACTAATACCTGTTTGGCTATCGCTCGTTTGGGTTTGTGCCAAATACAATTCATTGGTATAGGTATTCGTTTGCGTGGTTGAAACATTATCTACTTCATTGGTACTACTATTTACTAAATTGATACCTGTATGGTAATTAACTGATGAATAAACCATTTCAGGGAAATATCCATTAATACCAACTGCCGATTGTACAAAAGTAGTCGGGCATGGATTTGTACTTCTTGGTATAGACCCCTCAAATACATTGGGCGTTTTTACGAATGCCCCTGCGGTGCGTGTACTGGCAAGTAATTCTTGGTACTGATTATTAACCAACCCCACGATATTATTACTGGCATCATACGTGGTTTTAGTCAATAAATTACCTCTTTTCCAAGGCTGTACATCTCTTGATGAATAGGTAGGGGCGTTTACTATCAAATCTTGTCGAAAATCAAATGTATAAACATTTTTGCCATTTTTAGTGGGGTCGCTGGCATCCTCAAAATACTCCGTAACGTTGGTATAATACACTGGAGCGGCATCCATTGTATTCAAATCAACTGCCCCACCACTTTGAGTAAAGGATGCTTGGGTAGCACTTCCTACGTCTGTTCCTCCTGCATCACTATACAAAAGTGTTTGTAGGTTCGGAACGCTTGCACTCGCTGGTGTCCAGTTGGTTGTCAATCGTCCAAGCCCCGCTCCTGCATCTGAACTATATTCATAACGTTTCATAAAACTACTGCCACCTGTTACGCTCTTGATGCTCTTTACTCGCAAACCTCCTGCAAATAATTCGTTTGTTCCATCATGGTATTTGTTGGTTTCGTAGTCAAATTCGGTATAGCCTTTGGTTGGAAAAGTGATACGTTTCAAAACGCCCTCTTTCATATAAGTATCCACCGTTGAACGGTCGGCTGCCCCTCCTACAATCGAAATGCCTTGATAACTACCCACGGGTATTAAATGCGTATTGGGTTTGCCATTATAGTAACCAAAAAAATCTTTCTTCTCATTATCAGTGGCATCATTCCATGAAATCGTATTACTCCAGTAATCAAAAACATATTCTTCTACTTTGCTATTCAATTCGTCTGTAATCGTTACTTTATCTAATTTTAAACGAATACCCGAAAAATAAGAATAAGTAAATTTAACTACCTTTATCAAGATTTTAACACCATTTTCGTAGGTATAAACATTGATTTGCTTCAAATATCGGCTATTAGTCAAATCTTGTCTTTCTCCTGCATTAGACTGGATAAATTCTACTTCTCCATTCGTATAAGTAATTTTATAGGGATTTTTCTGCGTGATGCTTGTGCTTACATTGGTATAAGCAGGAATAGATGACCCACTATTCGTATAATGACCCGAAGCATTTAAAAGCATGCTACTAACCCATTGTCTTTCGGTCAAATCTTGACTTCCGCCACTTTGGTAAGAATAGTTAATGACATCGTCCGAATTAGCCGAACGAACCTGCGTAACTAACCAACTGCTAATATAATTTTGGGTGCTACTGCCACTGACTACATTTTGGCTCTCCCCTTCTCCGAAAGTATAAGCAACCCCATCATCTCCGATAAGATAAAAAGTATTAATCGTTGGACTGCCTGAATAAGCAATTTGTATCGGATGATTCGGAATTTTGAAAGGACTATTGCCGTTTTGTCCCAAAAGAAATTTACCACTTTTAGAAGGAATACTATATGAAAAAATGTCGGGCTGTGTATCTAATGGACTTAAAACGGCAATGGCTGCCTGTCCATAATTAAAATCAGCACTATTGTTGCAAAAATCTCTTGACACCGTTATAGGGTTCGTTAAATAACTTCCACCATCTCTATCATCTTTTGCTCCTTGTACCGTTCGATTGAGGGATGCTCCTATATCCAATGACCAACCCCAACCAACCCACGAGGCTTGTTCATTCATTTTAAACCCTCCTGTATGACAACTCAAAGTAATAGGCATGGATAGGCTACCATTCTGTACTGTAAATAAAGAGATAGGAATACTGGTAATACCTGTGGCTGGATTCACTTGATAATCTCCAAACTTTTGAGAACTCCATGCGTTCGGAGAAAGGGGAGCATACTGAGGTAAAAACTTCTTGGCTCGCTCGTCTGCTTCTGACAAAACCTTTTGAGGAATTTTGAGTGTGTCGGGTTTAGGTTTATTGACTTGTGCGGTAATTTTAAAGCAGCCAAAAGTAAAACCCAAAATAATAAATATCTTTCTCATAGAAAGAGGGGTTAAAGGTGAAAAAAATGTAAAATTTTTCTTTTTGGGTTAGATGCAAAGCACGGAGTTATTTAGTAATACACCAAATCAAGCCGTTTTTATTTATTTTTCGGTATTTCCTTCCATTTAGACACAAAAAAAGCGTGAATCGTCACCAACTCCGCCTCAAGGCTTCGGCAAGCCCACCAAACAAAGTTAAGCAACGCCCACGCTATGCGTAGGCGTTTCACTTGAACTTTCTGTTTGGTTAAAATTTGCCGAATTTTGAAGCAGAAAATTTGCAAAACGCAAAATCAATATGTTAAAATGTCGTTTCTCTTATAGGCTTTTGATTATGTTTGAACAAAAATAAATATTCTATGGAATGATTGTATTTAAAAATCTATTTATTGATTTTTCGGTATTTCTAAAACCTACTTTTTCCACCCTTTCAGTAAAGCAGCCATTTCTTTGAGAAAAGCAGACCAAATTGAGCCATAGTCGGCAGAGCAAACTGAGCCACTTTC
>NZ_JBMLRC010000480.1:0-3775 GCF_049241225.1 Emticicia sp. | reverse complement strand
TAAACTTCTTATTATCAGGTGGTTATTATGGAAAAGATGGGATTTTCAAAGTTGGGCCAGATGATTATAAGCGGTATAATGTTCGCCTCAATATGGGAGCTCAATTGAGCAAAATCTTCTCGATTGATACCCGTTTATCGTATACCAAAGACCAACAAGACGCAGTTTCGGGTGGGTTGAATGGCCAAGGAGTAATTTATGAACTTTATCGTTTACGTACTCGTACACCGTTTTTTACTCCTGATGGGCAATACAATGGAGCTGGTTCGGCCGCAACGGCTTACGCTCGACTTGAATCTGGTGGATATAATATTCTAAAAAGAGACTTTTTTGATGGAACCGCTACCTTGCGAGCAAATAATATCATAAAAGGACTAAGACTAACGGCCGTTGCAGGTACGCAGTACCGTCTTGCTGATAGAAAAAACTTTGCACGAACAGTGCCACTTTGGGGACGAGGAAAAATATTGAGTTACGTAAATCAGGTTAATAGCTATAATATTTTTGAAGAATTAATTAATAATACCAACTTACAATTATTAGCAAATTATGATATTGCTATTGCTCAAAAGCATAATTTAGGTGTATTGATGGGGTATAACTACGAAAACTTCAGACAGGAAAGTGTAAGTGCAGGAGCAACCAACTTGGTAAGCAACGATTTACCGACTCTTAATTTGGGTGATGATAAAACAAAAACCAATAGCCAGTTTATCGGAACAAATGCTTCGCAGTCGGTTTTTAGTAGATTCAATTATAATTATGATGGTAAATATCTCCTCGAAGCAACTATCCGACGTGATGACAACTCAAAACTTGCTCCAGGCCTGCGAGTAAAATATTTCCCATCGGCTTCGGCAGGTTGGAATGTCCATCGTGAAGGATTTATGAAAGATGTGAACTTCCTTTCTGAACTCAAACTTCGTGTATCTTGGGGACGCTTGGGTGGTGCTTTGGGTGGAAGTATTCTCGGTAATTATGATTATCTAAGTCAATTAAGTCGTGGTTCGACCTTAGTTTTGGGCGATTCGCGTGCTTCTTATCTTTTTCAAGGCTCAATTCCATCACAGTCGCTTTCGTGGGAAACCATCGAAACGACCAACTTTGGTTTTGATATTGGATTGCTAAAAAACAGGTTACAAATCAATGGAGATTATTACGTAAAATATAACCGTAATATGCTCACTCCACAAAACTTACCTGCAGTGATTGGAATTGGAACTCCAAGGAAAAATAATGGAGAACTGAAGTCTTGGGGCTGGGAATTGGAGGCTCGTTATAGAGGACAAATTGGTAAGGATTTTTCTTATACAGTTGCCGCCAACCTTTCGGATAACCAGAATGAGTTGCTCAATTTTTCAGCAAGAAACATCGTGGGAGCAGGAACGAATGGTATTGTAGAAGGCTATCCGTTAAATAGCATATTTGGCTATAAAACCGATGGTTATTTTACAACGGCCGATGAGGTAAAAGCATGGGCATTTCAAGATAACCGAACAGGTGCAGGTGATGTAAAATATCTGGACCTTAATGGCGATGGTCGAATTAATGTTGGCAAAGGTAATACTACCGACTTCGGCGACCTCGTGTATCTTGGTACAACACAACCTCGCTATGTGTTTGGTACAACGCTTGGTTTTAATTTCAAAGGTTTTGACTTTACGGCATTTATTCAGGGAGTTGGGAAGCGTTCGTTCAGACCAGAAACCCAAACAATTGCTCCGCTTATTGTAACGTGGAAACAAGCATTGGGTATTCACCGAGATTATTGGACTCCCGAAAATCCCGACGCGTTATATCCGCGTCCATTTCAAGGCGGAGACCACAACTATCGCGTGTCTGACAAATGGCTTTTGAATGGTCGATATGCACGCTTGAAAAATCTACAAGTGGGTTATACAATTCCTGAAAAAATATCGGGCAGACTAAAAATTTCGAGAGCCAGAATCTTCTTCTCGGCACAAGATATTCTTACTTTCTCGAAATTAGGACAGTTTAAAGGGTATTTCGACCCCGAACAAAGAGACAATATCGAGAACGATTATCCATTTTTTGCTACTGCTTCGGCGGGTATCAACTTAAATTTTTAAGTTAGAAAAAACACAAAGCTTTGATAATCAGCGATTAACCAATTAAAATATTTTTCTTATGAAATCTAAATTCAAAAATATTCTTTCCACTTGTCTGCTTTTTTGTGGGATAACCGCTTGTGAGGTTGACCGTCTGCCCGAAACATCAATCAGCGATGCCACTTTTTGGCGTTCGGAAACCGATTTGGTTGCGGCGACAAATTATTTGTACACATTTATTCCAGCATTCAATAATGAAGATGTGTGGTCTGATGATGCAATCGGACTGACCTCTAATAGTATCAGCGATGGCTCACGTCTTGCACCCGCGACCGATGTGACCAATTATAACAATAATTATGTACTAATCAGGGCAGCCAATAATATCATTGAAAAAGCTCCACGTGCTTCAGCAAATACAAGTGCGGCTGTAATTGATAGATACGTGGCAGAAGCACGTTTTTTTAGAGCTTGGGGCTATTATAACTTAGTTCAAAGGTATGGAGATGTACCCTTGATTCTAAAAATATTAGATGATACTTCGCCAGAGTTAACTGCACCCGCCAGTCCGAGAGAGGAAATTATTTCGCAAATTTATCAAGACCTTGATTTTGCTGCATCGAAATTGCCAACGATGCCGGCACTCGGAACTGCTAATTTTGGACGAATTTCTAACACCGGTGCTTTGGCATTCAAGGCTCGTGTGGCACTTTTTGAAGGTACTCGTTCAAAATTTCATAACTACGGAGATTCAAAAAAACACCTAAGTTTAGCAGTAGCGGCAGCTAAATCCGTAATTGATAGTCGCCAACATAGTCTTTTCCCAAACTATTTTAATCTTTTTCAATACGAAGGTGAAGGACTTCAAAACAAAGAAAACATCATTGTAAAACAATATGGTGTGAGCTTAATTGACCGAGTTTTGGTGCATACTTATTATAGAGGAACGATTGAAAACGGTAATAAAAGCCCGACCAAAAGTTTGGTTGATTCATACCTGATGAGCGATGGTTTGCCAACTACAAAATCACCTCTATATAAAACTCCGACAACAACTTCGGAAGTATTCACGAATCGTGACGACCGTTTGATTCAGACTGTTATGAAAAGAGGCGACCCATATATTTTTACCAAAAAAGTATTCGATGTGGCTAATATAGTTTTCCAAAAAACGGGATTTTGTTTTAGAAAATTTTCAAATATTGATGACTGGAATACGCAAGCATCTTCAATCGACCGTCCTGTGCTTCGCTACGCTGAAGTACTATTAGCGTATGCCGAAGCAAAGTATGAATTAGATGGAACAATAAGCGATGCTGACTTAGATTTGTCAATCAATTTATTACGTGCGAGAGGCAAAATTGCAAAATTGACGAATGCTTTCGTAACAACAAATGGCTTGAATATGCGTGATGAGATACGACGTGAACGCAGGATAGAATTAGCACAGGAAGGCCATCGATATTGGGATTTGATGCGTTGGAAAACAGCCGAAATCGAATTACCAAAACCCGTTTTAGGTAATTTCTTCTTTAAAACTGAGTTTGGAGCCAATACGCCCGCAGTTTTAACGCCAGATGGTTTTATTTTGGTTACAGCGGCCAATTTCCGCAGATTCGACCCTGCAAAAGATTATTTATGGCCTTTACCTTTGAATGAGATTTCGTTGAACCCGAACCTCAAGCAAAACCCGAATTGGTAATAAT
>NZ_JBMLRC010000479.1:0-1496 GCF_049241225.1 Emticicia sp. | reverse complement strand
GAAAAATACGGCCCAGTAACTGAGGTGCAAATTAAAGACGAGATTAAGGATTGAAATACCCCATAAAAACTCAAAATCTGTAAAAAACCTGCAAGGTCTGAAAAGACGAGGTCGCCCAGACTTTGCAGGTTTAATTCTTACGAAATAGTATTTCTAATTCCCTCCAAAATCTCAGCTCCGCCGCTTCTCAAAACTTTATTAGCTAATTCCTCCCCCAATTGTTCAGCTTCGGAAGCAGGTTTAGTATCGTTTTTCTTCACAATCGTTTTACCATCAAGGCTAATAATTCCCGAAGTCATATTCAAAGTCAATTTTCCATCCTTTTCTTCTGCCACACACCACCCAAACGACGGAATCGAACAACCACCTTGCAACTTACGTAAATACGCTCTCTCGGCTATTAAACACTTCTCCGTTACTTCATCATTAATTAAATTACGAATAGCAGCACGTTTTTCTTCCGATAAACTCTTAGCGGCTTCAATCGCCACACAACCTTGCCCCACAGGCGGCGTAAACTGGGTTGTAGGAAGTTCTTGAGCAATCATCTCATGGTATCCCATGCGGTGCACGCCCGCATAAGCCAACAAAAGAGCATCACATTGTCCTTCTTCGAGTTTACGTAGGCGAGTCTGCAAATTTCCACGCATATCCACAATTTTTATATGCGGATAATAATGGCGAAGCATAGCCACTCGTCGAGTAGAAGAAGTTCCGACCACAAAGCTCTCGCCACTACCAAGCGATAAATTTTTATTGAAACTCACCAAAACATCGGCAATTTTTTCACGCTCAGTAAAAGCAATTAGTTCTAAATCATCAGCTAATTCCGACTGCAAATCTTTGGCAGAGTGAACAGCAATATCAATTTCTCCCGAACGCAATTGGTCTTCCAATTCTTCGGTAAAAACCCCTTTACTACCAATTTTTGATAAAGCTCGGTCAAGAATCTTATCACCTTTTGTTTCTATAATTACTATTTCGGTTTCAATGCCATCGGCTTTCAGTTTATCTTCAACATAATAAGCCTGCCAAAGAGCCAATTTACTACCACGTGTACCAATTTTTATTTTCATATTTCTTTGTGGGGCGAACCGGGCAACGTTTGCCTCTGGTTCGCATATAATATCTTTCACTTTAAAAACACTTACGAAATTCTGAGAAACTCAGTCGAAACCAATAACAAATTTCCCAATAACAAGTAGCAAATAACTAACCCTACCGCATCAAACGAGCTATCGCCAACGAAATATCCAAGAAAATCATCTTTGCACGTCCATTTCTCTCAATATGATAATGGGATTCGCTCAATAAATTAGTGATGGTCTCTAAATTATTAATATTCAATACATTAGAAAACTTCTGCACAAAAACTAATTCATCGCCTTCAAGACGAATTAGGTTTTCTCCTCCGTGACGATACAGGAAAATTTCTCTAAAGATACTTAAACCATATTCAAGCATAGCTTTCTGATATTCTTTGCCTTTGGCATCAA
>NZ_JBMLRC010000478.1:0-24824 GCF_049241225.1 Emticicia sp. | reverse complement strand
AAACCTGTAAATACGGCTTAATCCGAAACTGTCAAGCTATTCTCGTAGCATACGGTACGTAAAAAAAGATAAAATTACTTCGGCACAACTACGCTATCAATCACATGAACCCAGCCATTTGAAGCCCTGACCGAGCCTACAATTTTTGCATCACCGATGTATGTTACACCATCTTTTACACTAAAAGTTGCATTTGTTCCATCAACCATACCCATTGTTTGACCATCTTGAAAGAAATCAGCCGCCAGAGCCGATGTCATTACGTGATGTTCGAGAATGGCTTTCAGTTTATCTTTGTTTTCAGGTTTCAGTAAATCTTCAACCGTTCCTTTTGGTAATTTTTCAAAGGCGGCGTTGGTTGGAGCAAATACCGTAAATGGCCCTGCGTTTGAAAGAGCATCAACCAAACCAGCAACCTGTACGGCCGTTACGAGCATAGTATGGTCTTTTGAGCCAACAGCAACTTTTACCACGTCTTTTTGTGAATCATTGTCTTCAACCCCCGATTGTCCTGCATTGGCGATGGCGGGAGCTTCGGTAGTAGTTGAGGTTTGTTGTTCGGTGTTTGATTGGCAAGCAAGCGTTGTTGCCACGATAATTAGTGAGTAGAATACATTTTTCATTTGAGTAAATTTTAATTATAAATCCTTTTTATTAAAAATTCTAAATGCTAATCCAATAGGGAAAATTATCCATAAAAGAATGAGTAAAATGGCAATAGTAAAACCAAGGTTTGAACTGAAAAATTGTTGAAAGATTGCTCCTGTTACACCCAAAAGTGCCGAAATATCAAGTTTCATTAAGACTAAAATTCGAGCTAAATCTGATGGATTAAGTGCTGTTAAAAATAGCGTCGCTTTTTCGAGTGGATAATCGCTGAATGAGAGCAATGCTGTAAGTACAAATCCATCATAAACAATGGTAAAATAGAACCAAATGCCCAAAGAAATGCCGACTCCTTTGGCTTTATCTTTGGTAATTGCCGACGCTAAAAACGCTAAGGAAACAAAAACCATTGTAAGCAACAAGCCGCATAAAACTAAAATAAGTCCACTTACTGAGCCTTCAAAAATATAGGTTGGGAGTCCAACGCCAATCAGGAAAGCCAATGAAAGCGAAATACTAACTCCCCAATACTGGCTAAAAAAAATAGTTTTTCTGCCAATTGGCTGTGCAGAAAGTAATTCCAGAAACTCGTAAGAATTATAAAATTGAATAGTTGTAAAGATGATACTTACTAAAGGCACAACCATCAAAATGATGTTTAATAAGCTCAAAAGTCCTTTATTTGGGTCAGCTTCAAAGCCGAAAAAGGCAAGACTAATGAGCAAGAGCAGAACGGTATAACTTATCACGAAGCGATTTCGGATAATATCATAGACTACGTATTTAATGACTTTATTCATGACTTTTAATGATTTTCTTTGTTAGAATAATTCCTGCAATCGTAAATAAAAAACCCATAAAACTGATTCCGTTAAGTAAACCACCCAATTTTCGGAGTTCATATTGCTGAAATACATCGCCGTAAACTCTTAGAAATAAACTAATATGCAAAGCCAATAACCAAATATACATAAACGGGTGAAAAGGCGTGATTCTGATTTGAAGCAAACTCGGAAAAATAATGGGGGCATGAGCCAAAATCATGGTCAGTACAAAACCCACAAAAAATGAATGTAAAAGTGCATCATAGATATACGGATTATCGGTTTTCAAAAGCCCTAATCCTCCTGAAATTATCAACCAAGCATACGCACTCAGCAATGCCACACCAAGAAACTTAAAATGTCCGTATTTTTTGATATTAATGAGGGCAATATCATTACGGATAAGCCATTGGGCAATTCCCCACAAACTAATGCTAACCACAACCGCCAAGCCAAAATGATAAAGAAAAGAGCTTACCAAAATCAAACCAAGCCAAATGTAAAGCTCAATGACTGACTTTTTTGAAACAGGTAAAAACCTTGTCAGATTAAGCCTTTCGCCCACAATCGTAAATATCAAAT
The DNA here is from genome assembly GCF_049241225.1 of Emticicia sp. Classification (NCBI taxonomy): domain Bacteria; kingdom Pseudomonadati; phylum Bacteroidota; class Cytophagia; order Cytophagales; family Leadbetterellaceae; genus Emticicia; species Emticicia sp. The sequence goes on along the minus strand of NZ_JBMLRC010000478.1, from coordinate 22,812 downwards.
AGAGCATCCAAGAGGCAAACGACATCGGATATGAATGTGTAATGATGAAGACTGTAAACGCAATCACTTGAAACGCAGCCCCGATAATCATCAAAACATCGCCTCGGAGTTTATAGGTTTGGTAGTTTTGAAAAGAAATAAAGCAATATCCTAAACTACCAATAAGTAAGACTCCAAATGCTACTAAATTTTGCAGAAAAATGATAAAAAATAAGCTCGAAACCATCAAAATTGGCACTAACCATGTCCAACGAGTTTTCAAAACAGCTACCCTCTCTACACTTATCAATGTGCCTAAAAACGAGCCTATCATCAGAATACCGTGTTGTGGAATTGGAAGCCTCGAACTCACAGGAAATGCCCACCCGATGCGAATAAAGCCAACATACAAGCCAAGTAACATCGAAATAAGAGCTAAGGGTAATATGATAAAAATGAGGTTTTTCACGCTAATTCAAGTGTTTTTAAATGAATTTTATTTTTTTTTCATCAAAAGAGCAATGATTTTATTGAGTTTAGTTTCTCCGATTTCGTTTTTAAGGCTCTCTAATTCTTTGAAAAACTGAATTTGTCCATCTTGAATATAAAGAATGTGACTAGCCAATTCTTCCAAATCAGAAAGGATGTGCGAAGTTATAATGATGAGTTTTCCTTTTCGGCTTTCATTCAATATCTTCTCTTTTAGTATCTCGCTTGCCAGAGGGTCCAAACCTGCGGTGGGTTCGTCCAAAATCAAAATTTGTGGGTCAAACAGAAACGCCAATGCGGCACTAACTTTTTGTTTTGTTCCACCCGAAAGTATTCCGAGTGGTTTCTCATATATATCTTTTAGAGCAAATGTTTCAATAATTTCTTCGTCTAATTTTTCGTTGTGATTTTTCCCTAATCGAATATCAATCATCATTTCAAAAAGCTGACGGATTCTTAGATTTGGTGGATAATGCCCAATTTGTGGCATATAACCGATTTTCGAGCGGTAAGTAAAATCTTGTTTGGTATCTTGGGCATCGACATAAATTTTGCCACTATCTGGTATAACCATTCCCAACAAACTCTTAATTAGCGTTGTTTTTCCCGAACCATTCGGCCCAACAATTGCGACCGATTGCCCATTTTCAAAGTAAACATTGATATTTTGTAAGACATTTAGTTTACCAAACGATTTATTTATGTTGTCAAAAAGTATCATGTTCCAAAGAATAAGTGAATGATTGAATGAGCGAATAATTTTTTAGGCACCTATGGGTAAATCCACCTTGATTGGGTCTAATTTGATGGGTTTCATCAATGGTTTATCGTCTTTTAAGTTTTCGGGTGTAAGGCTTGGAATAATCTTTTCGATTTTGTCGAGTAGCGTTGCTGTAAAACTTCTAAGCAACATCATCACTTGCGGAACTCGTTCAATAAGTGTTGAAAACAAACTGACTGGTCTATACGAAATATCGCCCACGCCATCTCGGTTAAGGTCGTAACCATCATATCTATCCCAATAATTTTGAGTTAAATCGTTATAAACCGAGTTTCCATTAGTGGCAACATCAAAAGTATTTGCTAAGAAATTATTGGTTTTAATGCTATTGTCATCGCAATTGGCTTGGATTCTCATAGCAATACCGTTTTGCGAAAATTCATTTTGTAGAAAAGTAGTTCGACTACAACCTTCCATATAAATCCCGACCGTGTTCGATTGAAATTGATTGTGTTCGATATGACTATCGGCAATATCTTTTAGTAAAATTCCATAAGCAGCACCGCCCCAATTATCTCTAAAAATATTGTTTTTCATTGTTACGTATTTAGTGTACATCACAGCCACACCCGCACCATTTTTTACAAATTGATTGAACTCATAAGTATCATTGTGCGAAAACATGAAGTGTAAACCATAACGAATGTTTTGTGTAGTATAATTTCGGAGAACTTTAGAATTGGTAACAAACTCAAAATAAATTCCATCACGATGCCCTTGCACGTAATTATTGGCAATCAAGATGCTATCACATTTCCAAGCATGAATGCCATTTCCAGTAGTTTGCTCATCTTTTGGCTGTCCAATCACCTGATTATTAAGCACTTTAGTTTTGGTACAAGCTGACAGATACACCCCAAAATAACAGTTTCGGAAGCGATTGTTTTCGATGATTACATTTTCAGATTCTAATATTTTCACACCAGCCCAATCTATCGAACTCGTCTCGCCAACGTTCTGAAATTCAATTCCTCTTACCTGTGTTCCCGAGGCTTTGATAGTCAGAATTTCACCTTTGAATTGGACATCTAATACTGGAAAACCCTTGCCAATGAGTATCAAAGGTTTATTTATTTCGATGTTTTTGATTTTGTAAATACCTTTCAAAATCAAAATACTATCGCCAGCCGACGCCTGTTTAATACTCTGATAAAGCGACTTTACGGTATTTACTCGCCAAGTTTTGGCAAAAAGCACATTAGTAGCGAAAAAAAATAGGATAGTCAAGTTTCTCATTTTGTCTTATTTATTAAACTTTTCAAGCACTTCTTTCCATGACAAAATCTTGATAGTTGCATCTTTGTTACTTTCAGCTTCAACTGCTTTTATTTCTGAAAAAGCCGCTAAATCGCCTCTCATGGGGCTTGTAAAGGCTTCACCACTCAAAAAAGTAACTTTATGTACATCAATGAATTTTTTAGGATTCTTGAAATCATTCACCACTATAAAACCATAGTCAGCATCCGATGTTTGGCTTGCTTTTAGGTATTTTACCATGCAACTCACATCATCAAACTTAAAAACTTTGCCTTTGCTCGTAACTAACTCGCAGGCATATTCTTTCTCCATGATAGTCATTTTGCATAAGTTGCAATTATCTTTTCCATAATTAATTGGCTCAGTTTGGCTTGAACAGCTCGTCATGAATGCCAATAAAATTCCTACAATAGCAAATATCCTTTTCATAACTATTTATTGTATTTTGATTCGTAGAAAATAACTCCGATAGTAATCACGCCCAGTAAGACGAATAACCATCCACCAGCAGCTGGAATAGAATAAGCTCCAAAATTGAGTAGTTCTTTATAGCCGATTAATGGTGGTTGATACGACATTCCAGGGACTTTTATAGCAGCATCTGGACTCAGATTATGACCATACTCGTAGCCCCAACTCCAAAAATCATACATGGCGGCAATTCCGCCGATAATGAGGCTTCCAAGAAAAGCAAACAATACTTTTCGACTTTTCAAAAAGGCTGTCAGTAAACCCAAAACGATATAAAACCCAACGAAATAGGGCAAAACCTTAAACTCTGGAAACATTTCTTCTTTGATGTGAGCCATTCCGATATAGTGATTCAAGCCATTAATGATTTCAACTTGTCCTGAAAGTTTTGTAAGCCAAATTTGCATCGAAAGCCCTTCTGGATATTGTGGTGCCCACAAATCAATTCGCCAAAGTGGCGTGAAGTACGTAATAATCAAGCTAAGCGAACCCACTGCCAATAATGCTTGTGATATTTTTTTAAGAGGTTTCATATCTTTTGTATTCAAACCTATGAGGTCTTCAATACCTCATAGGTTTTAGTTATTTGATTATTTCTTCGCCACTTTTTTCTCTGCCTCTGCTACTGGATTTTTTCCAGTACTCCAAGTCAGTGGCACATCGCTACCTGCTGGCGATACCCGTACATAACCTTGCATTTCTTGGTGAAGAGCTGAACAGAAGTCAGTACAATACATTGGTGTTACGCCCACTTTGGTTGGTGTCCACTTTAAGGTTTGGGTTTCTCCTGGCATAATCAGCAATTCAGCATTAGAAGCTCCTCTGACTGCAAATCCGTGTGGTACGTCCCAGTCTTGTTCAAGGTTTGTTACGTGGAAATAAACCACATCTCCCATTTTCACGCCTTCAATATTATCAGGTGTAAAGTGCGAACGTATCGAAGTCATATAAACGTGTACTTCGTTTCCTTTTCTAACTACCTTCGATTCTTTCTCTCCTTTTGCTACATAAGGGTGGGCATTTTCTTCGATTTTATAAATTTTTGTCGAATTTTTCTCAATTAAACTTGCAGGTATTGACTCTGCATAGTGAGGCTCTCCAATGGTTGGGAAATCAAGTAAAAGTTTCATTTTATCTCCCGAAATGTCATAAAGCTGAGCCGACTGTGCTAATTCAGGCCCCGTTGGTAAATAGCGGTCTTTCGTAATCTTATTGTAAGCTACTACATATTTACCCCAAGGTTTGGCAGTTGGCCCACCTGGAATACTCAAATGTCCTACAGAATAATAGGTTGGTACACGGTCAATTACTTCTAATTTTTCGATGTTCCAGCGAACCAATTCAGAAGAAACAAAGAACGATGTAATGGCATTTCCTTTACCATCAAACTCGGTGTGAAGTGGTCCAAGACCTGGCTTTTTCACTTCGCCATGAAGTACTGCATCATATTTTAAAATTGGAATTCCATCGAAATCTCCATCGAATGTTTTTGTGGCAATGGCTTTTTGCATTTTATCAAATGAGAAAACAGGGATAACCGCAGCCAATTTACCTGAACCTACAATGTACTGACCAGTCGGGTCAACATCGCAACCATGCGGAGATTTTGGGCAAGGCATGAAATACAACATATCTGGACATTCTTTTGGGTCGAGAGTCATGATTTCATTCATTATTGTTGAAGTCGCCGAGTGTGTTTTTTCATCATACACATTATGTGCATACTTTGCAGACTCCTTTTTTCCTTTTCCTTGTGCCAAATATTGTTCTGCTTTTTTCCAGTTTACAGCCAAGATTAAGTCTTTGTCTTTTTGTGAAGCATTCACTTCTAATAGTGAGTTAGCTTGTTCAGTATTATAAGTTGAAAAAAAGAACCAATCAGCCGATTTTCCTTTACCAGCACGAGCCAAGTCGAAACTTACACCTGGGGTTTTCAACTGGAATTTAATGCCCATTCTACCTGTATTCTTATCAATACTCACAAAACTTATATACCCTTTAAAGTTTTTCTTAAATGAACTAATCGGTACATCGGCTTTATCATCTGGCGGAACCGAAAAACGTGTTCCTGCCACAGCGTATTCTGTATTTGATGTAATGAAAGGTGAAGAGTGATTTCCTCCAGAGTTTGGCAATTCTATGATTTCTTCAGTACGGAAAGATTTCAAACTAACACGTGCAATACGTGGCGTATTGTTTCCATTGATAAATGCCCAACGACCATCATGCTCCGAATTTGTTGTAGAAAGAGCAACGTGGTGAGAGTCGTCCCAAGGCACAAAACCGTGCGAAGTATTAAGCATTGGTTTGGTTTCTTCACTATATCCATAGCCACTCTCAGCAAATTGAGAAAAAACTGGAATTATCTTGAATGTCCGTCCCGATGGTAAACCGACAACCGAAAGTTGTCCATTAAAGCCTCCCGAAACAATGTTATAAAATTCATCGTGCGTGCCAGGAGCTACATATACTTTTTGTGCAGCATCGCCCGCCAGTTCTGAGCCGCCTGAACCACCTTTATTGCTTGGTTTACAAGCAATCTGAGAAAAAACCATTGTGGCAACGGCAATTCCTCCAATAAAATGTTTTGTTTTCATTTGAGTTTTGAGTAATTATTGAAGTTTTGAAAGTTGAAATTGTTAATTCCCTCAACTTTCATTAAAAGAGATAATTATTTTTCTCCGTCGTTTTTACGCATGAATTCTAAAATTCCACGGGCTTCTTGTTCACTGATGTTCTGATTTGGCATCCTGACCAAACATTCTTCCAAGAGTTTTTGGGCTTCGGCATCTTCGGCAAGCATCATGTCCACGTTTGTAATCATGTTCAAAATCCATGTAGGTTTGCGTTTTTTAGTTACGCCAGCCCAACCTGGGCCAACTAAACGTTCTTCGGTAAGTTTGTGGCAAGCACCGCATTTTACGTCATATATTTCTTGTCCTTTTTTTACCAGTGTTTGGTCTAAAGGTGTCGAAAGAGCCACTTCTTTCATTTCTGTTCCGTGGACTTCGGGTTGTTTTTCAAGCACCGAATCATCGGTTTTAGGGCTTTCTGCCCGTTGGTTTGCACTACCGCATCCCCAAATCATAAGAGCCGAAAAGACGATAGTTAAAAAAGATGTCTTCATTTGGTAAGTAATTTTAGAGTGATTAATATTAAAAGAGTTAAATATCTTTTATGTCGCAAATGTATTAGACCCCCACTGATAAACATCTGATAATAGTAAGGATTGAATATGATAAAAATCATAAATAAAGATATTTAGGTCTTTTTATCTTTGTGAAAAAATTAATCGAAAAACAACAGATGGAAAATAGATTTGATAACTTAACCGTTGGCGAAATAGTAGCCAACAAACCACAAGCGGCCGATGTATTTATTAAGCTAAATGTAGATTTTTGTTGTGGCGGACGTAAAAACTTTGCAGAAGTTTGCGAAAAACAAGGTAAAGACCCACAAGAGGTTTGGAACGAAATAGAAGCATTGACTCAAAAAAGCAGCCCTTCGCTTGATTTCAAGAGCTTTGAAGTTGATTTTCTGATTGACTATGTAAACAATGTACATCATACATATCTATATAAGAATTTACCAGAAATAAAGTTTTTTGTGGAGAAAGTTTCGACCAAACATGGCGAAAAGTATCTATATTTGAATGAATTATCGGCACTCTACCTCGATTTGGAGCAGGATTTGCTTTCGCATCTTCCGAAAGAAGAAAACATTATTTTTCCGTATGGAAAAGCATTGCAATATGCCATGAAGGCACAGCAACAGCCAGATGCTCCATTTTTTGGTACGGTGGCAAATCCGATTGGGGTTATGCACCACGAACACGAGCGTGCTGGCGAAATTTTATTTCGTATCAGAGAAATTACAAATAATTATACACCTCCTGTTGATGCTTGTAATTCGCACTTAGTGATGCTTTCAAAACTCGCCGAATTGGATGCTGACTTGATTCAACACATTCATATCGAAAATAATATCTTGTTTCCAAAAATTGAGGCTCTCGAAGCCTCATTTGAAGAACAAGTCGTAAATTAAATAAAAGAATGATTTCAAAAACCTGTGGCTACGGCATCAGAGGAGTAGTTTTGCTGGCTGTAAAAAGTGATGAACACCGAAAAATTGGCATTCATGAAATATCGGAAGAATTAGATATTCCGCAGCATTTTATGGGGAAAATCATGCAAGATTTAGTCAGAAAAGGCATCATTTATTCGATAAAAGGGCCAAACGGAGGTTTTTATGTAAAAGAAGAAACCCTCGAAATCCCTCTTATTAAAATTGTGGAAGCCATTGATGGGCTTGGGGTTTTGAAAAAATGCTTTATGGGAAGAGAGGAATGTTCGGAGGAAAATCCTTGCCCGCTTCATCATGAATTTGCTGGTTGTAGAAACGAAATATTTAAGACTTTCAGAGAAAAGACGGTCGGCGATTTAATGGAAGATGTAGCTGAAGGTGTATCATTCTTGAAAATATAATTAATCTTTGCGAAAATGAAAATCAAAAATCAAATAGGACTTCTTTCGTTGCTTGCTCTACTGATGGGCCGAGTAATGATAGTGCCTGTGATTTTTCTTGATTATGAGCTTCGCAAAGATTATATTATTCAGAATTATTGTGTAAATAAAAACCGTCCAGAACTAAACTGTGATGGCAAATGCTATTTGGCAAAACAAATAAAAGCCGCTGAGCAACAAGAACAACAACAAAAAGGATTAGAATTTAATAAATTTTTATTTGGGGTTGAATTTATTGAAACCCCTCAAGGACTTATAGTTTTTCATTTGAGTAAAACTAAATGCTGCACAAACTTCGAGTACCGTGACTCTTTTTCTCAGAAACATCCTTCTTCGGTGTTTCATCCACCCTCAAGCGTTGCGTAATTTCTTTTCAATTCAGAAAATTACTTTTTAAAGCATTTTTATTGCTTTAGCTGGCATCTTATTGTCTTATTTATTGCATTTCAAGAAAATTCCACTTACCGAATAGGTTGTTCCGACACCCTACTCATACACTCGTTTTCAATCATGAAAAATATATTTACTTTGATAATACTTTTATTATCAGTCGGTTATTCGTTTGCCCAAAAAATTGTAAAAGGAAAAATCTTTGATTCTCAAAACAAAGAGGCCATCATTGGTGCAACCGTAAAAGTTGCAGAATCTACCATCGGTACAACTACTGATATTAACGGAAATTTTGAATTAAAAACCAATAATAAAACACTTATAATCAGCACAATTGGCTATCAAACCCAAAGAGTTGAAGTTTCTGAAAATACACCTATTTCGGTTTCATTAGAGCCTTCGGTAGAAGATTTGCAGACGGTTGTAGTAACGGGAAATCGAGAAGCAAGTCTTCGTACCGAAACACCGATTGCAATCTCGAAACTTTCATCAAAACTCATCAACGAAACCAAAGCCACCTCGGTCTATGAGGCCATCAATAAAACACCTGGGGTTTTGATGGTAAACCTCAATAATGAGCAACACTCTATGTCGATTCGCCAGCCGATGACCACTAATGCGTATTATTTATACATGGAAGATGGAGTTCCGATTCGTCCAATGGGCGTTTTTAATCATAATTCATTGCTCGAAATGAATCAGTTTACTATTAGCTCGGTGGAAGTTGTAAAAGGACCAGTTTCGTCAATTTATGGACCTGAAGCTGTGGGCGGAGCTATTAATTTTATATCGCAAAGACCAACCGCAGTACCAACGGCTCGTGTAGGTGTGCAAGCAGACCAATGGGGATACCGTCGTGTGCAATATGGTGCAGGAGCAATGATTGGAAAGTTTGAAATTTATTTGGGTGGCTTAGTTGGTGAACAAAAAAACGCTTGGATGACAAGCTCTGATTATACTAAAAATGCTCAATATGCTCGTATGGAGTATCATTTTACGCCAAAAACACGTCTGATTTATACTTTGTCGTATGCCAATTATGATTCCCAAACCAGCGGTAGTGTAGATAGCGTGGCGTTTTATAATCGTCAGTATATTAGTACAACGGGTTTTACTTATCGTAAGGCTTATTCGGTGCGTACACGTCTGACACTCGAAAAAGACTGGGCGAATGGTTCGCAATCGTTCGCAACGATTTTTGCTCGTGATAATAAACACGGACAAAATCCAAGTTATCAGATTCGCTGGACAACCGGTGCAGCCACCGCAACAGGGCAAATTAATTCAAATGATTTTCGGAGTTTGGGGCTTATTGCTCAACATTCGCAACGTTTCAAATTCTTAAATTCAAAAGCAACCGTAGGAACAACACTTGATTTCTCACCGAACGATTATTGGGCTTATCAGATAGATTTGGCGGCACAATTACGTGCCGATAAAAAATCGGTTGAGAAATATTCTATCACAAAAGAGCGTCCAGATATTAAACTGGCAGATTATAACGCCAATATACATAATTCGGCAGTGTATGTACAATATGATTTCGAACCTTTCAAAAGCCTCAGAATTTCGGCAGGTTTGAGATACGATAAAATGGCTTTTGATTACGTAAACAACTTAGATATTGACAAAAAAACAGGTGAAGCCATTGGAGGTAAAACAGCTTACGCTAAGACCACCCCAAAACTGGGTTTGACTTATGATTTAGGCAAAAACAAAGGGATTTATGCCAATTTCTCTAATGGATTTGCCCCTTCGGCACTTACAGCAGTATTCCGTAAACGCACAGTTGCGGCAGCTAATGGCGATTTATTTTATTATAATCTTGTTCCAGCAACATTCATTAATCGTGAAGTGGGTGGTTGGGCTTCATTGCTCAAAAACAAAATTTATGTAGATGCCACCGTGTATCAGATGGATGGTAAAAACGAGCTTTTGAGTATTCGTCAGCCTGACAATTCTTATGATTATCAAGCAGCGGGAAAAACGCTTCACCGTGGAATTGAATACGGATTGACTTTTAAACCAAGTAAAGAGTTTTTCTTTCGTTATGGCGGAGCATACGCCATTCACCGATTTGTAGAGTTTGAATTAAGTCAGAAATCGAGCGATGTACTGAAAAATGTCAATGGAAAAGATATGCCTTCTGCACCAAAATGGATGTGGAATACAGAATTGAGCTATTATCCCAAATGGGCAAAAAATCTTCGTACCTCGGTCGAATGGCAACACGTAGGCCAGTGGTTTCAAAATCAGACAAATACTATTACTTATGGAGGATACAATCTTATAAATCTTCGAGCAGGGTATGAGTTTAAGGGTATTGAGGTCTATACAAATATCATGAATTTGGCTGATGCACTTTATGCTACCAACGTAACGCGTGGAAACTTAGCCACCGACCGAACCACATTTACACCTGCTGCACCACGCACATTTGTGATGGGTTTACAGTATAGTATATCGGGTAAAAAATAATTTTTCAGACATAAACGAGGTGAAATTGATACGTTTACCTCGTTTAAAATATCATGTATTATGAAAATCCTACTTATCATTTTATTGTTCTTTTTTCCACCAAAACAGAACGCCATTAAGCAATTTACGATTTCTGACATCAGTAAGGTTGCAGCAACACCTTTCTGGACAAAAGATAACAAAAACAACCCTGTTTTGTGTTGGACTGAGAAAGATTCATTGAGCAGAATTGCGTTTTATTATTCGATTTCGAGCAATGAAGGGAAAACTTTTGGAGAAAAAAAACGAATCCCGATTTCAACAGAAGCTTCGGCTCATGCAGAAGGAATGCCGAAATTGGCATTTAAGGCTGATGGAACAATGATTGCATCATACGAAAAGCGACGCCCAACCAAAGACCAACCTCGTGCCAGCGATTTTCTATATATTGTTTCAAATGATAACGGAAAATCGTGGTCGGCAGAGAATTATTTCCATAAAGATATTAACGCAGGAATTGGACATTCATTTGGCGATATTTCGAGGCTTGCTAATGGAGAAATTGGTGCCGTTTGGCTCGATGCTTCAATCAAGGAAGGAGGGCGAAATGTAAAATTTTGTCAGACTACAAAAGGAAATGGATTCGGAGAAGAAATTTTGGTTGATTCGAGTGCTTGTCAGTGTTGTCGAACTGATGTTTTTTCAGGTAAAAATGGCAATATATATTTGGTTTATCGAGATATTCATTTGGGAAGTATGAGAGATATAAGCCAAATGGTTTCGGCTGATGGTGGAAAGACTTTTAAGAAACCAACACGTGTTTTTGCTGATAATTGGCAGTTGAAAGGTTGCCCACATACAGGACCAACGCTGGCAGAAACCTCGAAAGGGCTTTACATGACATGGTTTACGGGTGCTGAGGAAAAAGTTGGTATCAAAATATGTAAAGTGGGTACTGGTAAAGTGATTGCTGCTCAAATAAATAGTAAGGTACGTTTTCCGCATTTGGTAGCCGTTGGCGAAAATTTGGCTTGGGTTTGGGCTGAAAATTATGAAAAAAAAGGCACGGGTTTTACTAAAATTGGCTTACAGATTATTTATCCAAATGGAAATACAAAAACACAATATTTTGGTACAGATGAGGCTTTTTGTAATTATCCAAATGTGATTAATACGCCCGAAAATAATCTCCTTTTGGCTTATGAACACCAAATTGGTGAAGAAAAAAAGCAAATAAAATACCAATTGATTCTGATGAATGAGCTGTAAAAGACTAACAATATTCATCAAAGAAGGCTTTTTGTGCTAAATTCTCTCTTATTATTAAAGCAAAAAGCCTTCTCAAATCAATTAAACCCTAAAACTCTCTCTCTACAAATTCGCTCGAAGGCAGGTTCGTTTTTTTATCACTTTTAGTAAAAGAAAATATTTAATGAGCGTACTTTTAAAATTTAATTAATTTCTTGGACAAAATTATAGCAATAAAGCTGCAAAAAATAAAATGCTAAGTTTAAGTTAATTTACAACTTTGTGGCATTTTTATGATAAATCTATCATGCTTCTTAAAAACGTACTTTCATTAAAGTTCAGTGTCCATACGAGTTTGAATAATAATGGCCGAAAAAATAGTAAGAAATCCGATGAAAGTAATTGCAATTGGAAGCCCAAAAATATCAGCGATTATTCCCGAAATGATTGCACCGAAAGCATAACCTAAATCTCGCCAAAGTCGAAATGTTCCAATACTTTCGGCTCTTTGGTATGGGTTAGTTACTTGGGCAATGGTTGATAAAAAAGTAGGATAAACCATAGCAGTTCCGATTCCGAGTGAAGCCGACAAAAGTGCTAAAAGATAAAATTTTTTCACAAAAATCAATAAAACAATGGCAATCCCCTGAAAAAACATTCCCCAAAAAAGTATTTTTTTCTTAGAGTAAACATCCGATAATTTACCCGTGAATAACTGCCCAATGCCCCAAACACTTGGATAAATGGCGGTGATTATTCCGATATTTTGGATGCTAAGTTTTAGTTGCAACAATAAAATCGGTAAAAGTCCCCAAATCATACCATCGTTTAGATTATTAACAAGCCCTGCTTGTGTAATCGAACTGAGGTTTTTATCTATAAAAGTAGTTGTCAAAAAGATATTTTTAGTTTTACTAATCACCGAGTTTTGGGCTTCTTTTACCGCAAACTTATTGGTGTCTTTTACCCAAATGATGGTCAATAAAAGTCCTAAAATCGAAATAGCGATTCCAATATAAAAAGGATAAGGGCGAACGCCATATTTTTCGGCAATTAAGCTCGTAAGAAATGCCACAATTCCAACCGCCAAATAACCCGCAAATTCGTTAATTCCCATTGCCAAGCCTCGCTGTTTTTCGCCAGCTAAATCCATTTTCATTACGACTGTGCTACTCCAAGTCAAGCCTTGACTTAGACCTAAAAGGATATTTGCGAAAATTATCCACGACCAATTTTCGGCATAAATTATGAGAATTGGAATCGGCAAAGCCAAAATCCAACCAATAATTAAAAGTTTTTTCCGTCCGATTTTATTAGCTAATCGTCCAGTAAAATAGTTTGCAATTGCTTTAGTAATACCAAATGTAACAATAAAAGAAAGAATGGCAGATTTGGAAGATAAGCCAAATTCGGTTTCTGCTAATTGTGGAATAACGGAACGCTCCAAGCCCACCATTCCACCAACGAAGGCATTTACGATAACCAATAAACTAAACTGTTCCCAATTTTCTTTGAGTCCTAATTTTGTTTCCATGAGAGTTTTTTATGAAATAGCACATCTGTTAGCTCCTGCTTCTAAGTCTATGGGGTTAATGTCGCTAAAATTGCCTTGAAGATTTTTCTCAACAATTGAAAGGTAATTGGCTGGCGTTGCAGGAATTCGACCAATAATAGTTTCAATGAAATCTTCTTCATTCAATTGCAAGAGAGAAATTAATTTTAGCTTTTCTAAGGTGCTATGAATCAGAAGATTATCAAACGCAATAGGTTGGCTTGTATGAGCTGGCAGTATAATTATCTCATTATTTAGGCGCAATAATTTTTGAAGTGATTGGTACAAAAGCTTTGCTTTTACTTTCATCCCTTCGGTATCTGCCTTCAAGTCAGGTCTTCCAACACCATTTGTAAATAAGGTATCACCAGTTAGTAACACTTTATTATCAATGTTAAAACTCATACTTTCCAATGTATGCCCTGATGTTGAAATGGCTGATACTGAAATGTTTCCGAGTTTGAAAACAGTATCATTTTCGATAGCTTGATACTCGAATCGTAGATTATTATTAGGGGGTAAAAATAAGGCTGCGTTATTTTTCTCCGCTAATTCCATCGACCTTGAAAGATGGTCAGCGTGTGTATGGGTTTCTATTACAAATTTTAAAACAGCCTCATTGGCTAAAAGATATTGCTCATATACGTCTGTATCTAATGAAGCATCTACAACAATAGCTTCTTTATTAGCAATTATCATATATGACAAACAGCCTTTGCCTGTTCGACGAAATTGTACGACATCAAAATTTGGGAAATTAATGGTGGCTGTATTCCAAGCCAAACTCCAGGCTTTCAAGCCTCCTTCCAATGAATACGTGTTATAACCTTGCATTTGTAGCATTTTAGCAGCAACTAAACTCATTTTGCCACCACCACAGTAAGCAACTACGGGTACACTTTTATCAAGAAATAAGCCACTGAAAGCCTCAAAATTATTGTTTTTTAAATCATTATAAGCATTAAAATGAATGCTGTTGGGAATATGCCATTCGGCTCTTTCGGCGATGGGACGTATATCGAGGACTGAAACAGGCTGTCCAATTTCTAACCAATTACGTAAGGTACTGGCATTAAGTATTTTGATTTCTTCCATTTTGCATATATTTTATGCAAAGGTAGAAACCTCATTTTTAGTAAAATTTAACATAAGATAAATAATCAGCGTATGCCTCTGATGCGGCTAAGACTCACTTGTGTGATGCCCAGATAGGATGCGATATATTTTAAAGGTACTCTTTGAAGTACATTTGGGCTTTCTTTCAATAAGGCATTGTAGCGTTCTTCGGCAGAGTGAAACTGAATACTTTCCACTCTATTGACGGTATCAACATAGGCGGCTTCAAAAATTTTTCTGAACAAGCGTTCTATTTCAGGAAATTTATCGTAGAGTTCAAAAAGTTTCGGGGAATTAATGCCAATAAGTTCCGAGTCTTCTATCATTTGAATGGCTTTTCGAGACGGTTTGCCTGTGAATAAACTTTCAACACGGGCAATAATCGCATTTTCAAAAGCAAAACATTCAGTTATTTCAATTTCATCTTTATAATAATAAATGCGAGCCACGCCTTTTTTCATGAAATAAATTGTGCGACAAGTATGCCCAATTGATTGTAAATCTTGATTTTTCTTGATTTTTATGGGTTTTGAAATTTCAGTAATAGCCATGATGGCTTCGTCTGGAAGCGGATTGAATTGTTTGAAATATTTGATTAGTTGGTTCAAAATTGCTTTTTTTCAATTCAAGACTCATCTTTAATAATAATTATCAGAGTTCTTTAAAAATTTGCTTAATATTCGACAAAAGAAGCAAATTTACAAACACATGAAAGCACTCTAAGACTCAATAAGGTTATTTAGTTTATAAAAGAAAAAATCTTCTTAGATTAATGAAAGCCTAAAACTCTTTCTCTCCAAATTCACTCGAAGGCAGTTTCGCTTTTTTATCATTTTTATTGAAATTATATGATAAATTCAGTAAAAATATATTTCGTTCTTGAATATAGTTAGTGGTTGTAGAAAAGTTTGAGCCAAAAGTTGTAATTCGTTGCTCGTTTACTTTCATATTGCCTAAAGCAGCATTTTGCCATTGAGCTGTAAGCGTTAGTTTACTATCAAGGAATGATTTTTTTACAGAGAAATTTGGCTGATAAAACCTCGAATCTTCGCCCTGTGCTGTATTTCTTGCTGAAAGATAGGATAGATTGAACTGTGTGCTGAGTGTTGGAGTAATCTGATAACTAATGTTTGAATTAATTGAATAAATCCAACCACTACTATTGATTGCTACGGAATTATCAAATAATGTACCTTTAATTTTCAAAGTATAAATGTTTCCACCCACAAAAATTTTTAACTTTTTAATTGGTGATAGAGTAAGACCAAGCTCCGAACCCAACAAACGAGCTTTGCCTGCATTAGTGTAAATTCGATTCAATATAGTATCATTGTAAACGCTGTTTACTCGATTTACAATGTCGGTTATTTGCTGGCGATATAAGTTCAAGTATAACGAGGCCTTCTTGAAATCCTTAGTTATACCTGCTTCATAAAGTCCAATAAATTCAGGACGAATATTTGGGTCGCCTTGTTCGAGGGTTTCGCTATGTTCTCGCTCAGGATATGGGTTCAGCTCGTTATTAGTTGAGCGTTGCACTCTTCGACTGTATGCCAATTTTACTCGAAAATCTTTTTTGAAACTATATAAAATATTGGCTGATGGAAATAGATTCGAAAGTTCCAGAATGGCAGAATTTTTATTTCTATTTGCAATAAATGCTCTGAAAGCATTTTCGTATCTTAAACCTGATGAAAATTCTATTTTTTTATAAACCCCTGCATATTGAGCATATAAGCCATGAATACGATTAACAACTTCAATTTTGGATGAAAATGCTGGATTAAATGCTAATGGTGTATAATTTCCTGCTTTTTCGTAATATTCAAAAACTCCGATTTGGTCTTGGCTACGGAATTGATACCCTGCTGAAAGTTTTCCTATGCCGATTGTTTTTTCATAATCAATTTTCAGACGGAGTGCTTTTAAGGGATTTGTGCCAGTATTGAGCGTATATTGAAGTGTATCAGCATAATTAGTGGCATTTAGGTTGCGATTTTTGGTATACCCATCAATCAAGGCATTTTCGTAAAGGCTTGAAAAAGTCAGACTTGAGGCATCTTTAAACCGATGGGTATAATCCAAATTATAGACTTTAAATGAACCCGATTTTAGCACTAAATTGCTATTAAAATAGGTATTTCTGCCAACAATAGTTTTGGTTAAAAGGTCAGTTTTTGTATTATTATAAAGAATATCAGCCGTACGATATTGGTCTCTTGCACCGAGATACGCACCTGCCGAAATTTCATCATTTTTTGAAATGGAATAAATAACCGAACTTCTAAACCCGTAATTCTCACGTTTATAGCTACGTTCACCATCGCTTGGAAAGCTTGTAAAAAGATTATTAATAGTTGTGTTGACATCACCAACTCTACGCCCTGCAATATCGTTTTTCAAGTAATTCAAAGAAGTCGAAATATCCCATTTGTTTTTTTTTAAATTGGCTGAAATATCAGCACCGTAACGGTTTGGTTCGTTAGCATTGAAGTATTGTTTGATTCTGGGTAAACCAAATTGAAAATTAGAAGTCAGAGACCAACCATTGTTTGCTCCTTTTTTAGTAATAATATTGATAATTCCAGCTTTGCCATCTGCATCATATTTGGCAGAGGGTGCCGTAATCATTTCTATTTTTTCGATAGTATTCGCAGGAATTTGGGAAAGAATTGTGGCCGCATCTATCTGCGTAGGTTTGCCATTTACCAAAATTAAAAAGCCTTTCGAGCCACGCATCATGATTTCTCCTTCGGCATTAACCGTTATCGAAGGAATATTTTTTAGGACATCGGTGGCGGTTCCGCCTTTAGCTACTTCAAATTCTTCGGCTTTAAAAACTTGTTTTTCGAGCATAGCAACCACGTTAGGTTTTATTCCCGAAACCGTAACGGCCTCTAATAATTGACTCAACGGAGCGAGTGAAATCGAGCCAAGGTCCAGTTGAGAATTTATATTTTCGTAGCTAACTTCAAGGTATTTTGGTGTGTAACCAACATATTCAATCTTAATAACATATTTATCATCTTTTAAGCCCACAAACTGAAACGAACCTTTTTCATCAGCCATTTCGCCCATAATTAGACTATTGGTGTTTTTAGATTCTAATCGAATACTGGCAAAAGCCAGTGGTTCAGCGGTGAGAGAATCAATCAGTCTGCCTTTGATAAAGTTACCTTTTTGAGAAAAAGCAGTAAACCCAATTGGAATTACCAAAAGTAATATTAAGATTTTCTTAAACATTTAATTGCGGTTAAGTTATTTCTTTAAAGTGATTGATAATCATTGTTATATTGACAAAAATAGGTAAATAACTTTAGCCTTTGGAAAAAAATAACAGTTAGTTGTTTTGATAAACACATAGTTATTTCAATTTGCTTTTGTTTCGTTTACTATCAACAATAGTTACTGATAACTATTAGATAACATTAATAAATAAACTTGGTTAATTTGAGTTTAAAACTACTCAAATGATTGATAGTTATGCACTTTATCATAAGAATCCAAAACGCAGTAAAAAGTATTTTGGTTTGAATATTAACTTTTGAATAAATTACTTCAAAAAGCATAGTAATCTTATTTATAGACGACGAACCAAAACCCATTGGTGAATTTGAAGCACCCATCAAATTTGAGCTGGATTCCAGAAAATTGACCGATGGTGAGCATACATTGAAAATCGTCAAAGACCCAACGGGCAAAGAAGGTATCAAAATAGTGCCTTTTACGGTCAGAAATGGCCCAGCTATTACCCTCGAAGGACTCAACGACCGAGATGTAATTGACGGAGTTTTACCGATAATGATAAACGCCTACGGAAAAGGTAATCAGAAGCAATTTTTGATTGATGGTAGTGAAACACCCAAAACAATTCCGTCGTGGATTTGGGCGGGTTTGATTATCTTTTTTGGCTGGTCGGTGTTTTATATTCTTACTTCTTGATGCTTGTGTAACATCCATCACAGACTTTCAATCTTTAATATAGTTGCTTTGTATCAGTAATTTAGAACTACAAAAGCAATGAAAAATATTTGGCTAACATTTGTGCTGATTATCAGCGTTGTAGCTTACTCAGAAGCACAGCAAATCAAAAGATTGAATGTAAAAGAGTTTATAGAATTGATGGATAAAACACCCAATAAAACAATATTGGATGTGCGAACCAATGGCGAAGTAGCTCAAGGTGTACTGCCCCAAGCCACGCAAATCGACTATAACGGTGGGAATTTTGAGACTCAGCTTGAAAAATTAGATAAAAACAAACCAGTATTTATCTATTGTGCTGTGGGTGGCCGTAGCGGAAGTGCGTGTAGTATTCTATCGAAGAAAGGCTTCAAACAAGTCTATAATTTAGAAGGTGGCATCAATGCTTGGCGAGCTTCGGGTTTAACTACAACTGCTCTAAAACGTTAATCGCTACAATCATGGAAAAGTACATCGAAACCATTGTAGGTAGTTATACTGGATATTTTAATTACCTACTTTCTGAAATTTTAAACCCATCGTGGCACAATTATTTTTATTGGCTTTTGGGACTTTCGTTGGCCGTTTAGACGCTCGAAATTGTGTTTCCGTGGCGTAAAAATCAAGGAGCAATTCGCCACGATTTTTGGGTGGATGTGTTTTATATGTTCTTTAATTTTTTCTTGTTTTCGCTCATTGCCTATAATGCTATTTCAAATGTGGCGGTACAGGCTTTCAACGATTTCTTGGCACTTTTTGGCATAAAAAACTTGGTAGCCATCAATGTGGCAAGTTGGCCAGCGTGGTTGCAATTGCTGACTTTGTTTTTGGTGCGTGATTTTGTTCAATGGAATGTCCACCGTTTGCTGCACAAAGTGCCGTGGATGTGGGAAGTACACAAAGTGCATCACAGCATTGAAGAAATGGGTTTTGCGGGGCATCTTCGCTACCATTGGATGGAAATCGTCATTTATCGCATCTTAGAATACATTCCTTTGGCGATGATTGGCTTCGGCATTCAAGATTTTTTCATCGTTCATATTTTCACTTTGGCGGTCGGACACCTCAATCACGCAAACATTTATTTGCCTTTGGGGCCTTTGAAATACATTTTTAATAGTCCACAAATGCACCTTTGGCACCACGCCGAAGAGCTACCAAAAGAGCGAATGAATGGAGTAAATTTTGGCATCACACTTAGTATTTGGGATTATATTTTCGGACTAAATTATGTACCAAAAGAAGATGGAACAATCAAATTGGGTTTCGATGATATGGCCAAATTTCCCAAAACCTTTTGGTCGCAACTAACTTATTCTTTCTGGAAAAAATAAATAAACTTTAACGTATCAAAATTCAACGTAAAATTAGAACACAGATGACGCTGATTTTACAGATTTACACTGATTTTTAAATAAACTTCTGCTTTTATCAGTGAAAACCAGTCGAATCTGTGTCATCTGTGTTCAACTTTTGAAGGTTACACTAAACTTTTTAAACAAAAACTCAAATGAAAACGATAAAACTCGGAATTATGACACTCATTATGATATTTGGCGTGTCGATGGCGTATGCCTTAAATAGTAATTATTGTTGCGTGGAGGGCGAACCGTGTTCGTATGCCCCAAAAGCATGGCAACCAATGATGGAAATGCGTGCAGTGATGCAAAGTACTTTTCATCCAATGCTGGAGAATAACCTAAAACCAGCCCGTGAAAATGCCGCTTTGATGCTCGAAAAAGCAAAAGCCTTGGTGGCTGCCACCGACAGGCCAAAAAATTTGAAAGGTGATAAAAAAGATGCAGAATTTAAAGATATGTTGGCAAAAGCAGAAGTTTATGCCAATAAAGTTGCTCAAAATGCCACCGACGAAGAAATTAAAATCGCTCTTTCAGACTTACACGGTGCATTTGCGGGTTTAGTTCCTGAAAAAATGAAGGAAGAAATGCACAAAATGGACAAAGAGAAAGGAAAAACTTGTGAACATTAGAATAAGGTAGAATAAATATTTGGAGCAACAAGTCTTATCATTAGGCTTGTTGCTTTTTTATGCGTCGTTTTTAATGCCTACCTTTGGTTATAAAATTCGAGAAAAACGCAATGACTTTTTCAGAAACCACAAAAAAACGGCTGCCAATTATCTTGCTCACCACGCCACTCATCGGCTTAATGATTGCAACGCCTATTTTTTTATCGACAGGCACACCAATCGTTAATTTGCCTTGGGTTGCTCTAATGATTAGTTCATTTTCATTGGTTAGCTGGTTGCTCAACATTACATTTTTAAAGCACTTTCCTTTTCAATTACAATCTATCTTTTGGAAATGGTTGACGAGTACAATCATCATGGTTTTGCTGATTTCAATTATACAATCACACACCTTCAATTTGGTAACTTTCAATACAAAATATGTTTGGCTTATTCGCACGGTAAATATCACGGCGGTGAACACAATTATCTTCATCATCAATATTTTGATTGAAACCCGTGAAACAAAATTAAAGCTCGAAAACGAAAATAATCAACTGAAAATCAGTCAGTTAGAAGCACAGTTGGCCACATTAAAAAACCAAATAAATCCACATTTTTTGTTCAATGCTTTATCGTCATTGAAGTCATTAATGCGGAGAAACCCGCAAATGGCAGAAAACTATTTGATGAAATTATCGGATTTCTTACGAGTCAGTATTAGTCAAAACAAAGATTTGGTTTCACTCAAAGAAGAATTACAACTTTGCAATGATTACATAGATTTGCAAAAAATACGTTTCCAAGAAGGCTTGATTTATGAAACTGACATCCAGCCGAGTACATTAAATGGTAAAATTCCGTTTTTCGCCCTGCAAAGTTTGCTCGAAAACGCCCTCAAACATAATTCCTTAGATGCCGCTCATCCATTGAAGATTTGTATCGAAGCAAAAGATGAGAAAATTATGGTAAGTAATAATATTCAGGAAAAGTTTTCACTGGAAACCAATTCTCAAACGGGGCTGAACAACCTAAACGAACGCTTGAAAATCCATACTGGCGAACCCATGATTATTACGAAAGATGCACAGTTTTTCAAGGTTCAACTCAAACTCATCAAGCCATGAAAATTATAATTATTGAGGACGAAATATTTACGGCAGAAGATTTACGAGACGATTTACAAGCCATCAATCCAGCGATTGAAGTCTTGGCAATTTTGCCAACCGTTAAAGAATCTATTCAATATTTTAGCAAAAACCACGATTATGACCTAATTTTCTCAGATATTCAGTTGGGCGATGGACAATCTTTCGAGATTTTCAAACAAGTTTCGGTGGCTGCTCCCATCATTTTTTGTACGGCTTATAATCAATACGCACTCGAAGCCTTCAAAGCCAACGGCATTGATTATATTTTGAAACCTTTTGATAAAAACAGCATCGCCCAAGCACTCAATAAATATCAGATTTTAAAAGAAAAGCTACAAACGCCAGCCGTAAATTATGAGAATCTTTTGTCATTACTAAAACCACAAACCAACAGAGTTCAATCATTAATTGTGCATCAAGCCGACAAAATTATTCCACTGTCAGTACCAGAAATTGCTCTGCTTTATCTCAAAAACCAAGTCATTCATCTACATACTTTTGCGGGAAAAGAATACCATATTTACCAAACGCTCGACGAACTCGAACAAAAACTAAATCCACAGTTTTACCGAGTAAATCGCCAGTTTTTAGTCAACCGAAAGGCGATAAATGATGTTTCTCAGTATTTTGGTCGCAAATTATTGCTCAATTTATCATTCAATTTCTCCGAACAACTCACCATCAGCAAGGAAAAAGCAAGTCATTTTTTAGAGTGGCTCGCCGAAAATTAATTGATTGTCCGCTTCCAAGCTCATTTTGTCCGTTTCAACTACTTTTGGCTGTTTTCATCAGCCTCATTGGTATAGTTTTGTTTATCAAAATAAAAATTACTCCAATGAAAAACTCCATAAAAATCGTTTTCGGTCTTTTATTAATGACCTCCATTTTTGCCTGCAAAGATGAAGCTATTTCATCGCCAGCCTTGACAAATGAGGTAAAATTAGCACTCAACGAAGCTATTCAAGATGAATACAAAGCCATGCTTTTTTATCAAAAAACCATTGATAAATTCGGGCAGGTGACGCCCTACGTCAATATTGTGGATGCCGAAGTAAAACACCAACAATCATTGGCAAAACTATTTCAAAACTACGGACTTGAGGTGCCAATGAGCCAATGGAAAGATTCCGAAATTACAACTTTCAGCAGTGTACAAGCCAGTTGTGCTAACTGCTACCAAGCCGAAATCGACAATATCGCACTTTATGATAAATATTTGAGCCTCGATTTGCCCGATGATGTCAGAAAAGTTTTTGAAAATAACCGTGCAGCTTCATTGAACAAACACCTTCCTGCATTTACCAACTGTAAATAAGTTTTTAGAGAGATTGATTTTCAACCAATAAACAAAAATTATCATGAACGGTAAAAACAACATCGCAATTGGATTTCTTACTATGGGCTTTTTTATGGCTTACGGATTTTTGTTAATTTATTTACGTGATTTTGCACCCGACAAAGAGGCT